>CAYRQG010000114.1:3022-4131 GCA_964426345.1 uncultured Candidatus Peribacteria bacterium | reverse complement strand
TGGCAAACATCGCACAATTAATTGCGCTCACCTACGGCTTATATTTGATCGCGACCGGCAATCTCTCGGTGGGACTCCTCATCAGCTACCTCGTGTACGTTGTCCGTTTTTACGATCCGCTGCGTCACATTGCCACGCTCTGGGCATCGTTCCAGCTGGCTCTTGCCTCGTGGGATCGCATTGCAGTCATTCTTCATCTGGAATCCAATCTCGTGAATGTTCCTGCCGACAAAGCGCACTCCCCTGCCCACTTACTTGCATTCAACGATGTCTCCTTCCAGTATCCCGATGGCAAAGAGGTACTGCATCACATCAGCTTCAATCTGGAACAGGGAAAGACCTACGCGCTCGTGGGACCAACGGGAGGCGGCAAGACCACGACTGCATCGCTGATGGCTCGCCTGTACGATCCAACAAAAGGAATGGTGCTTCTGAATGGCAAAGATATCCGTTCATTCTCCGATACCGAACGCACACAGAAGATCGGCTTTATTCTCCAGGAACCCTTCCTCTTCTCCGGTACCGTGGGCCAGAACATTGTGTACGGCAATCCGGACTATGCGGATTACTCTGCGGATGCATTGGCAAAAGATCTGGAAAAAGCGAATCTGAGCGGACTGCTGGTGCGCTTTGAAAAGGGTCTCGAGACACCTGTGAGTAACGGCGGTGAATCGATCAGTCTGGGACAGCGGCAGCTCATTGCCTTCATGCGCGCGGTCCTCCGCAATCCCGAGCTGCTTATCCTGGATGAAGCGACCGCGAACATCGATACCGTCACCGAACAGTTGCTGGAAGATATCCTCAAAAATCTGCCGAAAGAAACAACGAAGGTGATTATTGCGCACCGCCTGAACACCATTGAAAACGCCGATGAAATCTTCTTCGTGAATAGCGGGGAGATTGTGCGCGCGGGATCGCTGGATCACGCAGTCGATCTGCTGCTGCACGGCAAACGCGAAAGCTGAGGATAGAATAATGACTATGGTATGATTCCTGTCATCATTCCTTCCCCACTTTTATGATTCACCTGATTGCAATCGGCCAGTATATGCAGACGCATGTGCTGAGCATTGTGCTGGCATTGGTTGCCACTTACATCATTGGCTCCG
>CAYRQG010000114.1:0-3012 GCA_964426345.1 uncultured Candidatus Peribacteria bacterium | reverse complement strand
CGCGGCCATCGGCGGCACGCTGGAGCAGACCGCCGTGCTGAGCATTGCGCTGGCATGGGCTGCCACTCACATCACTGGCTCAGTATGGCACCGTCCGCATTTCGGCCAAATCTGGAACAATCTCAATAACCTCCCGGTTCCCAAAAAAGAGGACATGAAATTTTCCATGATGTTCCCGGGGCTCGGCGCGAACTTCATCATGGTTCTTCTGCAGTCTGCAGTCCTCGGACGCACCTTCCAGATTGTACAGCTCGATAATATGGGGCAGGCACTGCTGATTGCCACGATCATCTGGTTGCCATTCTCCGCTCTCCTCCTGGCAAACATTTACGCATGGAGTGGCCGCTCGTTCAAGGTCTGGCTCCTGGATGCCATGCATGCGTGGGTGTCTATCCTGGCAGTCGCTGCAATTTTGTACGTGACACTCTAACAAAGGAGTACATCAAAACGGGTATCTTTGCGGGTATCCGTTTTTTGCACCTCTTCCTATCTCAATCTCTCACTTCACTCTTTGTTATCTTCTAAACAGTACGATATTGACGCTGTCTTTTTTTGTTATACCATCTCTCAAAACACCGATAGAGAACATAGCGGACTACCGATAGACACTGTCGTTAATCCGCCCTGTTACCGCATCACCCTTTGGAGAAAAATTATGGGACGTCCGTACATGTTGGAAGATCACTCTGCTCTTGAGAGGCAGGCAAACGGAGAGAGGCCACTTGAACTGCCAACGAACGACCAGCCGCAAGTTGTAGCGCCCGGAGATACTACTGAATGCTTCATCGGATGGACGCCTTCAGTAGATGCTGTTACCAGTCCGGCGCACACGAATACAGTACAGTACATGCTGGAGAACTAATGTCACTGAAACGTTTTCAGTGAATCAGACAAGAAAATTTTGTGATGCAAAACAGCGGCAACGGCTGGATTCAATTGAATCCAGCCTACTTTTTCTTGACCACATAATTTATCACTCTATAATGACGAGTGATAATTTTCAAAAATCTCCCACATTGTATGAATTTTCAGAACTACACAACAAAGGCAGCCGAAGCGGTGCAAAGCGCGCTGCAGATTGCCCAGACCTTCGGGCAGCAGGCGCTCTCGCCTCTGCATCTTCTCCTGGCACTCGTCGAGCAGCCGGGCGGAATAGTATCCTCGCTGCTCCAGAAACTGGAGCGCGATCCGGAGAATGTGAGCGCTTCTATCAAAGCAGCCCTGACAAAACTACCACAGGTGAGCGGTGGTGGATCACCGTACCTGACGCCGGAACTGAAAACTATTTTGGACGAAGCGGAAGCCGAGGAGAAAAAACTGGATGACCAGTATGTCTCCACCGAGCATCTGTTCCTGGCGCTCCTGGGCAATAAAGAAGTGAAGAGTGTGGTGGACCTGAAACCCGCCGATGTCCTGAAGGAACTCAAAAACATCCGCGGCAGCCAGAGAGTGACGGATCAGGACCCTGAAGGAAAGTATCAGGTACTGGAAAAGTACACGCATGACTTTACGGCGCTCGCCCGCGAAGGAAAGATCGATCCGGTGATTGGACGCGACGAAGAGATTCGCCGCATCATGCAGATCCTCAGTCGCAGGACCAAAAATAATCCGGTACTGGTCGGGGAACCCGGAACGGGAAAGACCGCGATTGTGGAAGGACTCGCGAAGAAAATTGTGGATGGCGATGTACCGGAGACCATCAAGGGGAAGCGCCTGTTGGCGCTCGACCTCGGTGCGCTCATTGCAGGAACAAAGTACCGCGGCGAATTTGAAGACCGCCTGAAAGCGCTCCTGAAAGAAATCGAAGGATCGGACGGACAGATCATTCTCTTCATTGATGAGCTCCACACCATTGTGGGAGCAGGTGCCGCCGAAGGTTCAATGGATGCGGGAAACCTGCTGAAGCCGGCTCTCGCACGCGGACAACTGCGCACCATCGGTGCCACGACGCTTCGTGAATATCGGCTCCACATAGAGAAAGATGCAGCACTGGAACGCCGGTTCCAGCCGGTGCAGGTGGGCGAACCCACCCCTAAAGATGCCATTTCCATTCTGCGCGGCATCAAAGAAAAATACGAAGTGCATCATGGCGTGCGCATCCGTGATGCAGCGGTTGTAGCTGCAGTGAATTTAAGTTCACGGTACATCAGTGATCGCTTCCTGCCGGACAAAGCAATCGACCTCATGGACGAAGCGGCATCGCAGCTGCGTATCGAAATGGACAGCAAGCCTGTGGAACTCGACAGACTGGAACGCCAGATGCGCCAGCTCACGGTAGAACGTGAGGCGCTTAAGAAAGAAGCGGACGATGCATCGAAGAAGAGACTGAAAGAACTGGATAAAGAAATCGCCGAAATCAGCGAACGGATGACGAAGATGGAACTGCAGTGGAAGAACGAGAAGACGGTGATCGATGTCATCAAGACCTCACACAAAGAGATCGATCGCCTGAAGGAAGAATCCATGCAGGCCGAACGCAAAGGCGATCTCCAGCGCGTGGCGGAAATCCGGTACGGTCTTGTGCCGGACCTGGAGAAGAAAGTGAAGGTGGCGGAAAAAGATCTGCAGAAGCTGCAGAAGGAAAGCTCGTTCCTGAAAGAAGAAGTGACAGAAGAAGACATCGCGAAGGTGGTCTCCCGCTGGACCGGCATTCCCGTACAGAAAATGCTGAGCGAAGAGACGGCTAAATTAGCGCATCTGGAAGCGGAAATCGGCAAACGGGTGATCGGGCAGTCCGAGGCTATTACAGCAGTTGCCAATGCGGTGCGCCGTTCGCGCGCAGGTATTCAGGAAGACACGCGCCCCATTGGTTCGTTCATTTGCCTGGGCCCCACAGGAGTTGGAAAAACGAACCTCGCCAAGGCACTCGCGGAGTTTTTGTTCAACGACGAAAAACTGATGACGCGCATCGACATGTCCGAGTACATGGAGAAGCACGCAGTCGCACGTCTGATCGGAGCACCTCCAGGCTATGTAGGTTACGAGGAAGGCGGGCAACTCACGGAAGCAGTC
>CAYRQG010000113.1:0-4219 GCA_964426345.1 uncultured Candidatus Peribacteria bacterium | reverse complement strand
TCCCTGCTGATCTTTGGTCGTAGGATTGTGGTTCTCCCAGAATACCTTCAGAAGCTCCGCCTATGTTACCTTGGCAGGATCGTACGTTACTTCCACTGCTTCCGCGTGCCCGGTTGTTCCGGTACACACCATTTCGTAACTCGGATTGGCAACCGTTCCGCCGGTGTAGCCGACAATCACATCGGTTACGCCATCAATTTGCCTGAAGGTATCTTCCACTCCCCAGAAACATCCTGCGCCAAATGTTGCTTTTGCCTGTGATGATGTGGTGTTTTCCATACGATGCATTGTATCACAATATGCTAAAAGCGGATTCAGTCTTCTTCCAGATATTTTTTCAGCAGCCATTCTTCATAGGTATCTGATCCCATCAGAACAAAAATATTCTGACGCTGTCGCTCAAAACATGTTTTGAATAATAAGTCTCTTCCATATTGATCTTGAGTAGAGAAACCGTGATGCAGCCACTGCTTATCTTCGTAGCTAATAGATGCTGATCGCGTAATGTGCGATGGCAGATCGTTGATGGGGGTTGTTGTATTCATGAGTAAAGTGAGAAAAATAAAAAAACCGGCTCCTTGTGGGAAGGAGGCTCTGCTTCAGGTTTTTTTGTTTTCCCTTTACGCAGCCAGCCGCCTTCCCGCAATAAGGAGGAGGAGAGTGCGGCCGAGGAGGGAGGTCATGCGTGACATACGTCGAAAGGAGTATAAATGATGCAAACAGGCTGTCAAAAAGAATCCCATTACTGCTATTCTCTTTCTATGGACACCCTGTCACAGGTTCTCAAAGAATTACAGGCCCTTTCGCATCCTTCCAGTCTGGAAGGGAAGAATCACTGGAACATTACTGGTGCAAAGATGATTGGCGTCACTATTCCCAATCTCCGTGCGCTCGCAAAAAAGATCGGCAAGAATCACGACCTTGCAGAAGAACTCTGGCAAACAGGCATCCATGAAGCGCGGATACTAGCCGGTATGATTGACGATCCTGCACTCGTCACCTCTGAACAAATGGACCGGTGGACTGCTGATTTTGATTCCTGGGATGTGTGTGATCAGGTGTGCAGTAACCTCTTCGATAAAACAAAATATGTGTATAAAAAAGTTGTTCAATATTCCAAAGATGATCGCGAATTTGTGCGGCGTACGGCGTTCACGTTGATGGCGACCCTTGCTGTGCACGACAAAGCCGCCTGCGATGCGCAGTTTCTGGAATTCTTTCCCATCATCGAACGCTACAGCAGTGATGACCGCAACTTTGTAAAGAAAGCGGTGAACTGGGCAGTGCGGCAGATTGGAAAGAGAAACGCGACACTGCATCCGCTTGCAATCGCGCTTGCCAAAAAGATTGCGCTACAGGGAACACCTTCCGCACGCTGGATCGCATCCGATGCACTGCGCGAATTACAGGGTGAAGCGGTGCGTCATCGCCTTGGTATCAAATAACACACGGAGTGCGTTCAGAATCACGACCACGTCTACAATTTCTTGGAGCAGTGCGCCATACACGGGCACGATGTATCCCATGCTCGCAATAATCATCAGCCCGATACTGAGTCCCATCCCAATGAAAATACTTTCCTTGGCAATGCGCAGCACACGATGACCCAGGTGCAGTGCCTCGCCCACACGTTCCACTTTATCAATCAGGATGACAATGTCTCCCGCTTCCGACGATGCAGTATTGCCGTGACCACCCATCGCAATGCCGACATCTGCAGCCGCAATGGCCGGAGCGTCATTCACGCCATCGCCCACCATTACGACCGGCGCCATATTTTTATGGAGCGAGAGAACGGTATTCACTTTGTCCTGTGGCAGGCCTTCCGCTTGTACATCGTCTGCGGCAATGCCAACTTCCTTTGCAATGCGCAGAGCCGCTGTGCGTTTGTCACCTGTGAGCATCATGATGCGTTCCAGGCCGAGACTGCGGATATCTGCGAATAATTCCTGCACGTTGTTGCGGACGGTATCAGCAAAGAATACGGCACCAATCACTTTCTTGGAATCCGCCAGGAAGACCGCCATCTGTCCGTTTTCCTGCGCCGCTTCGTGATCGGCTTTCGCTTCTTTGCTCATGCTGATTCCTGTTTCTTCCAAAAATGCAAAACGCGCGAATGTGTACTTTTTGCCATCGATCATTCCTTCCACACCCTTTCCAATATGTTCAATAAATTCCTCGGGATAGGGAAGATTCATCTTTTTTTCAGACGCATCTTCCAGGAGTGCGCGTGCGAGAATATGGGTCGATAACTGGTCCAGCCCTGCTGCGTAGAGAAAGACTTTTTCTTCAGCCAGGCCATACGATGCCACGTGCACAATGCTCGGAGTTCCGAAGGTCAATGTCCCCGTTTTATCAAACACCAGACTGCGCGCTTCTCCCAACTTCTCAAGCACGCCACCATTTTTCACAATGATACCGCGCTTTGCCGCCTTGCTGATGCCGGATGCAAACGCGATGGGCGTTGCCAGAATGAGCGGGCAGGGAGTGGCTACCACCAAGACCGCAAGTGTGCGGATAGGATCACCAGAAATCAGCCACGCAGTTGCAGCCAATCCGAATGACACAATCGTAAACCAGACGCTGTACCGGTCAGCCAGGCGCACAAATGGTGCTTTCTGTTCCTCAGCTTCTTTCACCAGGCGGATGATTTGCTGGTACTTGCTCTGGCTGCTGTCATGCGTTGCCTGAATATGGAGCACGCTGTCTTTGCTCACGCTTCCGCTCATCACAGTCATGCCTTTGCTTTTCAATACAGGGAGTGATTCTCCAGTGAGCATCGATTCATCGACCATCGCTGTTCCGTCCATC
Source organism: uncultured Candidatus Peribacteria bacterium (assembly GCA_964426345.1). Taxonomy (GTDB): domain Bacteria; phylum Patescibacteriota; class Gracilibacteria; order Peribacterales; family Peribacteraceae; genus CALREJ01. The sequence continues at coordinate 1,408 of CAYRQG010000113.1, read as the reverse complement.
ACGCGGCCGTCGACCGGTATGGTCTCGCCCACTTTCACAATCACAATGTCGCCTACCACCACGGATTCAATTGGCACATCGCGCATCTTTCCTTTCTCTTCCTTGTGAGCTTTGGTTGGAGCATTGGCTAAAAGATGTGTGAGCTCGCGACGTGCACGCCGGAGTGCAAACGATTCCAGGGCTTCGCCTCCTGAGAGCATCAGTACACACACGGTTCCTGCTAAGTATTGATGTAATAACAAAGAGGCCCCAATGGCGACAATCGCAATCAGGTCCACCCCGAAGTGCCGGCGCCATAGCGATTCTGCAATATCAATCACCAAGGGGATCGATCCCACAATCAATGTGACGAGCAGTACCCAATCAATAACACTCTGATATCCAGATACATAGAGACCGCCCGAGAGACTCAGGCCTGCAAGCACGAAGATCGGAATAACCGAACGGGAAGAGGGGAGACGCATGATGATGAACGGGGAAGGCGTATGAGTTTTTGTTTGCTCATACACGGCGACCCTATTCTAGTGCGAAAGATCCTCGGTTAACAGTTTTCCGCTTATTTTTGGCAAATCACCTGACGGCAGCCGTTATCGTCTTGCATCGTGGTACCAGTCAGACCGGAATTTCTGCAGATTTTGATCCCGGCATCCAGTTCTGTATCGGAGGGACAGGAAGAGGAAGCGGAGGAAAAATTAGCGCCGCAGGTCACTTTGCGGCAGCCGTTGGCATCGGCGCTGATGTTTGCTTTCAGTCCGCGCGTCTTACAGCGGGTTCCTGCAGCATTGAGGTCATCATCGCTTGGACACACGACTGCGTCTTCGCCCATGGCATCATTCAGGCAGCGGACCATGCGACACACACCCACGGTGTAGCTTTCGTATTTCTGACCGCGTGCCTTGCAGGCGCTCGCCTTGTTGCGCAGTGTAACCACGGAAGGACAGCTTCCCTGCGATGTCACATTTTCAATGCAGCGGATCTGGCGGCAGCCGTTTGTGTTGTAGTATTCGTATTTCTGATTCTTGTTTTTGCAGGCGACTGCAGCAGCAGTGAGAGCATCGCCATTCGGACAGGGGCCGTTCCTGGATGCAACAGACGATGCGGCGCTGAATGCGGAAGAGGAAGAGGATGATGGAGGAGTGACGCTGCACTTGATCTGCTTGCAGCTGCTGGGATCGATATACGGAATGGCGTACATGCCGGCATCGACACATATCTTGGCCTGTGCATCCATGCGGATCTGACTGGGGCATCCCGATTTGATTTCCAGACATTTGCGGTTGTACTGATCCTTCATGCGCTGATACGAGAGCGTACCAGGGCGGATATTTTTCATGATCTCGGTAATCTGATCACAGGTGGCAGATGTTTCTTCGCCGTCGGCATACACCGTGGCAATACCGGCACCCGT
>CAYRQG010000112.1:0-4261 GCA_964426345.1 uncultured Candidatus Peribacteria bacterium | reverse complement strand
CACACGCACATACGCAACCACTCCACGATACGGATCCACCACAGCATCAAAAATAAGGGCACGGGACGTATCGCGGTTATTCGGGATATTTGGGGGCGGAACCTGCTTAATCACTTCTTCAATCACTTCAATGACACCTGTTCCCTCCTTGGCGGAAATACGCAAAATATCTTCGGTCTTGCAGCCAAGTAGCTTCACCACTTCCTCGCTCACGCGTTCGGGATCAGCCGCAGGAAGATCCAGTTTGTTCAAGACCGGGATAATTTTCAGATCGTGCTCCATTGCCATCATCAACACAGCAATGGTCTGCGCCTGAATTCCCTGCGTTGCATCAACGAGCAAAATAGCACCTTCGCACGCAGCCAGAGAACGGCTCACTTCGTAGCGGAAGTCCGTGTGGCCGGGGGTATCAATCAGGTTTAACTGCACGCCCTTATATTCCATGCGCACAGGAGTCAGTTTGATGGTAATGCCGCGTTCACGCTCCAGTTCCATCATGTCCAGGGTCTGTTCTTTCATCTCACGCTTTTGGAGCGTTCCGGTCATTTCGATCATACGGTCACTCAGAGTCGACTTTCCGTGATCAATGTGCGCGATGATGCAGAAGTTACGAATATCCATAAAAAACGGTTTTTTCGCGGCGTAATCCGCAGATGAAGCCGGAAAAGTATAGCAAAAAAGACGGTTTTGGACAGAGGTATCGCAGTTTCAAACCTACTCGTTTTCGTCTTTCAACATTTCCTGTTTGAAGCGTTCTATGTTTTCCTTAAAGGGGATAAATTCCTGTTTATACTGTCTAAAGAGTTTTTTGATGGCAGTGTCCCGCTGATCATCGTCTCCCTCATCCTCAGAGCGTGGTTGTGACACGTAATCCAATGGCGATAAATCCAACGTGCGAGGCTTTTTGTCTGGACCGACATATTCAAGAATCGGCCGGTTCTTTCCCTCGAATTGCCGACGCATATCCATCATATCTGCATACAAATCCGCATCATCGTAAAAACGTTTCACGAACGTACTCATATCAAACGTCCCCTGGGTAAGATAACGGATGTACTGCATCCGATCCCGCAGCAACACCGAAACACGCTCTTTAAATGCTGTCTCTGACTCACCTTCTATGACAGACACTTTCATCGTTTTCAAAAAATACGCTGTCAGAATTTCCTGACGCATACTCTGATTCACAGCCTCGACCTGTTTCATGCGCTTGTTATCTTCCTCTTCAATATCCTTCCATTTCCACGCGATATTTTTCCAGATGCGGTATGCGGGACTATCACCAAAGCCTGCCCTATGCCCCATAGTAATAGTATTGAAGGGAATTTTGCCCAACTCTTTCATAAGCTCTTCGGGTTCTTCACTCATCCAATCACCAGCCGTTTTATCCATTTTGGCAGCGGAATCGAGAACAGCAGTAGCGTACAGTTCATTGGCAACGAGTCCTGCCAAATAGGCGGGAGCAGTTTTCTTGGACGCAAACAACAGAATGCCGCCCGTTGTGAGCAGCCCCGTTCCAAGCACCTGCCGCTTTGTTTTGAGTGTCTGCTGCAAACCAAGATTGTCCGTGTCGACTGCCTGTTGAATTTCTACTTCGTTCAGTCCCAGCAGTGCAATATCGACCATGACCCCCAAATACGGCAGGACCTCCAGAGCTGCCTTCCCTGCTTTCAGCAGTTTTGCCACTCTGAGCAATCCTTTTGCTTCGGCATTACCCTGTTTGGCTGCTATGGCAATCAGAGGATGCTTCAGGAGCTTTGCGAGGACCTCATTGTTTTTCGCCAGTCTTGCAGACTTGATGGCAGCACTCACCTCCTGATACGTGTGATACGTCACTTCCGCTGTTTCTGCGGCTGCTTTCACCACCTTTGGAGCTACTTTTGCAGCATCGGCGGCGGGCTTTGCCGCATCCAGAACCGGCTTTGTTTTACTGATGATCTCCGCCGGTTTCCCGATATTTTTAACCACATTCACTCCTGCCTTCACTCCTTTCCCTACAAGCTTTGTTCCTCCTTTTGCCGTCGTCCACGCCAATTTCGCCCCCTTCTTGGTGGTATATTTCAACACCGCAAAGGCCGCAGCTCCTGCAAATCCGGCCAAAAACCATCCGCCGATACCGAGTGCAGCCATGAGCGCCAAAATACCTGCCTGCTTCTTCGCAAAGCTCTTCATCATGCGCGTGAAGTCGTAGTGGGCGCCAATTGCTTCGTGGAAATCGGTGAGGAGCGTCTTGTATTCGGCACTATACGCACTCCAGTTTTGCTCCATCTGCACAAAGCACATGATGTACACCTTTTGCGGACCAATAGACGGATCCGCGGCGAGCTGTTTGTAATTTTCTTCCGTCACAACAATATTTGGCAATGTTGAACGATCGATTTCTCCTTCCTGCAGGAAGTTTTCCGCCTTCATGGTGGGATCGTTGATAATGGCCTTTGCTGCCGACACCGATGTCTGCATTTTTTCGAGCACGCCGGTTTCGCGGAAGGTATTGATCGCTTTTTCCACACTCATTTGTTTATCCTGGATCGATTTCTGTTCCGATGCCGTAAGGTCTGCCCACGCCTTCGGTTGACCTTTCTCGTCGCGCGGCCACCCGAGCGCATCATGAAGCCCGGACATCAGATATTCCCGCGAGGAATTCGCATTCACACCTTTCTCCTGCAAAAAAGGAATATCGGGAACCCAGGCTGTTTCCAGTGTGGCAAGTTGATCCGCAATGCGGGAGACATAAATGCGCCCGTTCTCGTTCCAGCGTTTTTCAATATTTTCTTTGAATCCCACTTTCAACACTTTTGTATCGACCAGTGTGAGGTGCCGTTCCAGTGCTGCAATGCCGCCTTTCTGACGCGCATCCAGATACGCACGGGATGCATTCATGGCTGCATCGGTTGTCTGTCCCGGGAATGGCTTCTCCTTGCCGCTTTTATCGTACGCCTGATCAAAATGATGACGAATGGACGAGAGCTCACCGCGATGCAGCTGATACTTCCCGATCGCCGTATTGAGATCGGCCATTTGAATTACATTCACCTTTCCCCGCGCTTTCAAAATTTCGTACTTGGACTGACCATTCTGCATGACAATCAGATCATCATGATACTTTTTCAGGGAGTAGCCCGGCTCCACACCGCTCAACACTGCATCCGCTTCATCCTCGGGAATCGTATTCTCTTTGCGTCCCGGGAATGCCTTCTGGAGCGCTGCATTTCCTGCCACAGTCCGTGCGCGTGCATCCTGGTTGAGTGAATCATTATAGTTTTTCAGTGTCGTCTGATAATCCTCAGCCAACATGGAAAGAATGAGGCTGTGTACGGGAAGGATTCCATTTTTGTTGGCACCCGGTACATCGTCATCTTCCGCAGCAAGCAATCGCATCATTTTGCTATCTGCTTCCACGGCTGCTTTTTGCAATCTTGCGCGCAGTGCATCTGTATTTTTCTTCTGCACGCCTGTCAGGTTTCTGGGGAGCACAAACAGCTCTTCCGCTATACGTAACCGTTCATCCGCCGTTCTCTTCACCAGTTCCAAATGCTCAAATACAATGCGTTCTTTCTCCGGATTCACCGGCATGCCTTCTGCTTTATACTTCTCGAACTGTTTCAGAAGATCCATGTAGCCATCCAGCGATCCTGCAATGGACTCCAGAACTGTTAAGCGTAACTGTGATGCAATTACTTCTCGTTCTTCTGCATCGGTCAATTCGCGATTTTCGTTTGCTGCCTGCTGCAAAATGCGTGTGGCCTGTGCGCGCATTTGATCGGCATTGAAATCATAAATCTGCAGCAGTGGCACATGCTGGTGCTTCGACAAACTGTCATTCAGTGCCGTATTGATTGCCTGCTCCGTCCAGACATGATCCTCATGTATATCTCTGTCGTAGTCTCCAATCGAATTCCTTGCATCACGAATGCGAATATCCCCTTCTACAGGAACATCAGGTGATGTGGCAGAAGGTTTTTCGACTGATCGCTGCATAAGATTCAAAGCATATTGTCGCCACCCGGCCCTTCATAGAGGTTTGGTACTACCTTCTCTGCACCTTCCACAATAGTTCCCATGGTTTCTGCAGCTGCAGCAGCCCCCTCTGTTCCATACAGATGCCCCAGTCCGACGCTGCTCAGTACCATTTCCATATTGCCGGAAGCATAGAGCCCTGCAGCAATACCTCCTGCCAGTGCAGCAGCAGCAAGAAGTGCTGTTACCACCGGATGATTCTTGGGGAAGCTCTTGAGCGTTTCCCAGGCACGCTGGAACATAC
>CAYRQG010000111.1:0-4292 GCA_964426345.1 uncultured Candidatus Peribacteria bacterium | reverse complement strand
ATCTCACCCCTCACTCTCCCCATGTACGCCATCAACACCCTCCCCTCCGGCCTCCGCGTCCTCACAGCACCGGTCGATGGAACAGCCTCCGTAACGGTGATGGTCTTTGCCACAGCAGGATCACGCTACGAGACCGCCGGCGAGCGCGGCATCAGCCACTTTTTGGAACACATGTTCTTCAAGGGCGGCAAGAAGTATAAAACCACGCAGGAAGTGAGCGCCGCAATCGATGGCGTCGGTGGCGATTTCAATGCCTTCACCGGCAAAGAATATGCAGGCTACTACGTGAAAGTCGCATCCGAACAAACACGCCTCGCATGCGATGTCCTCAGCGACATGCTCCTCCATGCCTATTTCCCACCCGAAGAAATCGATAAAGAACGTGGCGTGATTATGGAAGAAGAACGCATGTACCAGGACACCCCCATGTACCGCGCAGGATGGGATTTCGAGCAATTGATTTACGGCGATACACCGTTGGGATGGGACACCATCGGAACTGAAGAAGTGATCATGTCTGTGAAGCAGGCCGATTTCCAGAAGCACAAAGATGAACTCTACGGACCGCACAACTGCGTACTCGCCTTCTCCGGAAAAATTACAGAAGCCGAAGCAATGGCCTATGCAGAAGAATATTTCGGCGCGCTGAGCGGCGGTTCCAAGCGAACATTTGAACCCCTCACCAGTTACGGCCCCGAGCGCATGTTCCTCCGCAACAAAAACACCGAGCAGGCACACCTGGTCTACGGTGTACCGGGACTTTCTTCGCAGGATGCCGATCACTACGTGCATAAGATTCTCGCCATTATCCTCGGGGGCAATATGAGCTCCCGTATGTTCCTCCGTATTCGCGAGGCACGCGGTCTCTGTTACTACATTTCCACGGATACCGATAACTACATGGACGCAGGAGCGCTCACCACGAGTGCCGGAGTCGATCAGTCCCGCTTGCTGGAAGCATTGGAAGCCATCAAGCACGAGTATTTGCTCTGTGCCGAACACGGAATCGAAGAAGATGAACTGGTGCGTGCCAAGGCCTTCCTGAAGGGCAAGATCACCCTCGGACTGGAAGACAGCGAAGAGCGTGCGCACTACTTTGGAAAGCAGCTGCTGCTCTATCCGGAAGTGAAGGACATCAATGAATACTTTGCCGCAGTGGATAAAGTCACCAAGGAACAGATCGATGCCCTCGCAAAACGTCTCCTCAAGCCCGAAGAAATGCGTCTCGTGGTGATTGGCAAAGATGCCACCCCGGACAAGTTTGAATCGTTGATGAAAAATTAAAGAAAATAGAAAGATAGAGGGTTGTTCATTGTCTTAGAGACGTATGACTTCCCTCTATTTTATGATCATGCGACTCGACGATTCCGCGCAGGAACTAGGTTCTGCAGATACTGGCCGCAGCAGGACAGAAATTCCGATGCCCGAACAGAAGACGGGCGATATTCAGCCAAGCCCCAGCGAGCCTCCGCACATGCCCGGCCCTGCATCGCATGACGCAACACCGGCACATCCGCAATCGGACAGAGCGTGAAAAAAAAGTTTTTCCGCTTCCCTTCTCCACACCGTGGAGAAGGTGGTCCGAAGGACCGGATGAGGTCCTCTCTCTTCAAAGAACCCCTAACTGTGTCAGTGCCGACTGTGCCGACTTATTCTGCGGATCGATCCTGAGTACTGCCTGAAACTGCGCAATGGCATCGTCTGTCTTGCCGGCATTGTAGTACAGCAATCCGAGATTAATGCGCGCCGCAATCAGCATGGGATCGGCTGCAATGGCACGTTCGTAATCGAGGGTCGCATCGGCAGTCTTGCCGCTTTCCGCCTCGGCCACTGCCAGGTTGAAGAGCGCCGTGGGATGGAATGCGTTGATGGCGAGTGCCTTGTTGTACTCTTCAATTGCTTTGTCGTACTGCAATTCCACCGCATAGAGCGCACCTAAGTTGAGGTGCGCATCGGCGTATTCCGGACGCAGGGCAATTGCTTTCAGATATTCGATTTCCGCCTTGTCGTACTGCCCCATTTCTGCGTACACAATTCCAAGGCCAAAATGCGGGTAAGCACTTTTTGGATCCAGTGCAGTTCCCTTCTGGTACACATCGAGTGCTGCGGTATAGTTTTTCTGCTTGCGATACACAGCCCCAAGATTGCTGTAGGTTTTTGCATGCGGGCGCACGGCAAGTGATTTCGTACAGTCTTCCACTGCTCCCGCCAAATCACCGGCCAGACGCTTGGAATTGCAGAGGTTGTTGTAGGCCACATACGATGCATCCGGGTACTGCACAATCACATTCTGGAAGAGTGATTCCGTATCTTTCCACACGAGCGACTGACGGTATGCCAATCCCCCCAAGATGCAGAGCAGCAGCACACCAGCAATAATGCCACCGGTCTCCACAGACCGGTGATCAAACGTCCGCTCCAGCCATTCAGAAACGATGCCAATCAGGCAGGCGAGAACAACAATCAATCCAATCTGCGGCACATATGCATAGCGGTCGGAGGCAAAGTAGATATCCATTTCCCCCTTCGCGAAGTTGAGGAGCGTGGGGGCAACGGTAATGAAGTAAAAGAGAATGCCGAGCGTGATGAGCCGGATGCGATTGCGGAGGAACAGCGCTGCAGCCAGCATCAGAAAGACGATGATGACCGGTACGAAGAATGCAGGCGAGAGCAGCGTAACCGTTCCATTGAAGGGATACAGCAGTGAGAAATGAAACGGCCACACGAACTGCTGCACATAGAAGGCCGTACTCTTGAATGCCATCAGCAGTTTTTCGCTGAGGGTGGAAGACGCAATCACGCTCTGTTTCCCAAGAATGCCTATCAGTCCAAAGACGATCGAGAGGGAGAAATACGGTATCTTATCCATCACAAACGACCGATCCCATTTGCGGTACCGCGCATAATCCAAAAGCACCAGCACCACCGGTAACGTGATGATCATGACTTTGGAGAGCAGCCCCAAAACAAAGAGAACAAGGCTGACGATGTACCATTTTCGCGATGTCTTATCTTGATACAAAAAGTACGACGCAATCGATGCCAGCATGAAGAACGTAGAGAGCACGTCCTTGCGCCCGCTCGCCCACTCCACGGCTTCAGTATTCAGAGGGTGCACTAAAAAGAGCAGTCCGCAGAAGAGCGCCAGCCACCGACGCCTGATGAGTGCATAGAGAATGAACGCAACCAGAACTGCATTCAGGATATGCAGCACAGTGTTATCCAGGTGATACTGGAACGGATGAATACCACCAATCAGGTAATCAATCTGATACGAAAAGAAGGTGAGCGGAATGTAGAGCTCCGGATCGAAGTGCGTGAAAATCCACTTGAGGGTAGCAGGTGAAATCTGACGGATGGCCGGGTTTTCAAAAATCAGCATGCCGTCATCCCACCGGACAAACGGGTGCCAGAGTGACCAGCCGTAGACCAGAAATCCCATCCCCAAAAAGAGGGCAATAACACCGAGTATCGTGCGAAGCCGGGGAAGGGGTGGAAGAGGCAACATGCAGTGAGTATAGAGGAAAGGGTTCGGGTTGGGGTTCGGGTTTTACAGTAAAGTCTGATGGGCAATACAACGCAAAATATGCGATAATCCCGCAGCTATTATCCCGTTATCACCTATAACCCATAACCTATGACCTATTATGGAACGCACCCTCATCCTCCTGAAACCAGACGCAGTTGAAAAGAAAATCTGCGGCAAAGTCATCTCCCGCTTCGAAGACGCCGGTCTCACCATCCGCGGCTGCAAGATGATCCACCTCAGCCCGGAAGTACTCCGCAGCCACTACGCACATATTGCCGATAAGCCATTCTACCCGGATGTTGAAGCCTTCATGAGCTCCAAGCCTGTGATCGCTCTCGTCCTGGAAGGAAACGACGTGATTGGCCAGATCCGCGAAATGCTCGGCGTCACCGATTCCACCAAGGCAGCTCCCGGAACCATCCGCAACGAATTCGGAGTGGATATGATGATCAACGTCGCACACGCATCCGATGGACTCGACGCAGCAGGCGCAGAAATCAAGCGCTTCTTCAACGATGACGAACTGTTTGAGTACTAAGACCCTCTCCTCGTCACTTCTTAAAACCGCTGTCACAGGCGGTTTTTTGTTGAGCACGAGAGATGTTCAGTATAGTTGACATATGTCATAGAAGATTTACACTACCCAATAGGCATCGGGTGTTCCGCTGCTCATTGAAACCCTTGGCTTGGAGCTATCATGGTTCAGACGTGGATTTTGCATGGTGTCAGCATTTTCATGGTGTACGCCACATCAATGCTGGTC
>CAYRQG010000110.1:0-4326 GCA_964426345.1 uncultured Candidatus Peribacteria bacterium | reverse complement strand
TTCAGCAATTGTGTGATTGATGACTGCGTGCTCATCCGCTGTGTGATTGATGATGGCTGCGAATTGCGCGGTGTCGATCTGACCGGAAAAATGATTCGGGGCAATACTCGATTGATTCGTAAAGGTTGATAGCCTAGACTCCTCACCACCCTATGAAGCGAATCAGCCTTTCTCTGGCAACTGTCCTCCTGCTGGCCGCATGCTCCTCGCAGCAGACGGTCACGTACCGTTTGGCGTTCGATGTCACCGATCCCAAACTGCAGCAGGAACTCACGCAAATCAGCATGGAAGTGATTGAACGCAGACTTGGACATCTGGGCGTACAGATGCTGGATAGATCAGCTGATGCCAGCAAGCCCGATGCCCCTCTGCTCACCATCGTGCTCCCGGACAAGGAATCTGCAGATGCGCTCACCGGAGAACTGACTGCCCCGTTCAGTCTGACTGTCATGGCCGAAGCTGCCGCAGGCGAAAAGGCAGATATCACCATTGAAGGCCGCGGCGGATTCACCGACACCGGCATTAACGAAAATGATTTTGAGTGGGTGGAGGCGCGCAAGGATCCCGCAAGCAACAAAGGAGAAGTAGGCATGGCCCTCACCGCCGACGGACAGAAGAAAATGCAGGCTCTCTTTTCCCGCATGAAAGGAAAGAGTATTGGTATTTTTGTCCGCAGCAAACTCGTGAGTTTGCTCAAGATTGAAACAGATAAAGTTCCCACCACTCTGGTCATCCACGATGTCCCGAGTCCCGACATTGCCCGTATTTTTGCCGATGACATGGACGTTGGTCTGCATGTCACCTTTACACCGGTTCCGTAAACTTTATGGCTTCACGCTCTTCCCATTCTGTCTGGCCCATCGTCTCTGTTGTGGCCGCCGTTCTCGTCCTCCTCATTGCGCTTCCCTCCGGACTCAAAAACGGATGGGCTCCTGCGTTCCTGAATCCCGGATTCCATCTGGGGCTGGATCTTGCCGGAGGCACACAGCTCGACTTCCGTATTTCCGAAAACGAAATTCAGGATCAGCTGAAAGCACTCGATGCAAAAATTGCAGAACTGCAATCGCAGGGTGCAAACGGAACAGAAGTTACACAATTGCAGAATGAACGCCTCGCTATCCGCGATCAGCAGACAAACCTGGTCGAAGCCATCCGCACCGTGCTCGAACGCCGCATCAACTCACTCGGAGTGAGCGAAGCCACCATCACGCCGTCCTACGTGGGAGGAGAAAAGCACCTGCTTGTGGAATGTCCGGGTGTGGTCGATGTGCAGAAGTGTATCGCGACAGTGGGAAAGACCATCCAGCTCGAATTCAAGGAAGAATTCACACAGGCCGATGCCGAATATGAAAAGACCGTTCGTGCCAACGCCACCGCAGCAGTCACCCGCATGAGCAAGAGCGGTGCTACACTCGCAACCCTCGGACAGGATCTTGGATCCCAGCTCGGTATGGGCTACGAAGCAGCACACCTTTACTTCAAGGATCAGCTCCCCAAGGGGCTCGAGAAAGTCTGGACCATGACACCGGCAAACGGCGTCCAGCGCATTGAAGGATCTATCGATGTCCAGGGAACCGATGCCCAGGGCAATGCAGCCACACAGCAGGTACCGGGTATCTTCCTGGTGGAAGTACTGAAGGCCAAGACCATGACCGGCCGCGTGATTAACGAAGCTCCCACAGCCTTTGGCATTCTGGCCAAGACGGAAGCAAACACCACCCAGCGCCTGGAGGAAAACGTGACACTCGACGCCAAGATCCCCACACGCATTATTTCGACCATCAAGCAGATGAAATCCGGCGATCTGAAAGTCGCCACCATGGATGACGGCTCTGCACAGCTCCTCTTCCTCCGCTCCTCTACTCCGGGCGCAGAACAGGTGGATGTCAGTCACATCCTTGTCGCCTACAAAGGCGCGAACTCCGCTCCGGCAAGCGTTACCCGCACGAAAGAAGAAGCACTCGCCCGCGCACAGGATCTGAAGAAGCAGCTCGCAGCAGGTGCAAACTTTGAAACACTCGCCCGCGCTCAGAGCGATGGTCCGTCTGCTGCAAACGGCGGCAATCTCGGTCCCATCACCCATGGTTCCATTGTGCCGTCCTTCGAGGCAGTGGCCTTCGCCCAGGCTCCGAATGTCATCAGTGAGCCGGTCGAAACACCGTTTGGGTACCACCTGATCCGTGTGAACAAGGCCAAGTACATGTCCGAGGACAAGGCCACTTTTGATGCACTCACCATTACGGGCAGCGATGCAGAAGCACACGCAAACATTCTCCTCGCAAAACTCCAGAGTGGTCAGGTGAAGAACACAGAAGATGCCATTCTGCTCCGCACCCTCTTCTTCTCCCTCAAGCCCACAGGCTGGAAGGACACAGAACTCGACGGCAAACACTTCCGTTCGGCATCGGTCACACTCGATCCCACTACCAACCTCCCGGTTGTGCAGATTATCTTCGATACCGAAGGAGCCAAGCTTTTCCAGCAGCTCACCAAGGATAATATCGGCAAGCGCATCGCCATCTTTGTAGGTGGTGAACTCGTCTCCGCTCCCACAGTGCAGGCAGAAATTTCCGGAGGATCTGCAGTGATTACCGGTAGCCAGAACTACGAAGAAGCCAAGAAGCTCGCGCAGGACCTGAACACTGGTGCCATCCCCGCCCCCATCCACCTGAACGGTCAGCAGACAGTGGAAGCAACGCTGGGTGCACAGGCTCTGCACACGTCTATCTTCGCAGGAATCATCGGCATCATTGTGGTCATGCTCTACATGCTCTTCACGTACCGTTTCCTCGGAGTCCTCGCGAACCTCGCTCTGGTCATTTACGCCATTATCTTCATTGCTCTTCTCAAGCTCCCGCTCTTCCTGTTTAGCAGCAGCTACATCGTCCTCACACTCGCCGGTGCCGCCGGTATGATCCTGAGTATTGGTATGGCGGTGGACTGTAACGTGCTCGTGTTCGAGCGTGTGAAGGAAGAACTGCGCCGCGGCAAGATGTTGAAGACCGCTGTTGAAGTCGGCTTCGATCGTGCATGGCCAAGTATCCGCGATAGCAATATCACCACGATCATCACCTGCGTTCTTCTCTTCCTGGTAGGAACCTCCATTGTCCGTGGATTTGCCGTTACACTCGGCATGGGTGTCATCATCTCCATGTTCACCGGAATGGTGATTACACGCTGGATGGCACGCAAGGTGGCTATGTCTCCTCTGGCAGACAAGCACAATCTTTTCCCGGGTGGAAAGAAACTGGAGTAATCCCTAAGACATGATCAATAAAAAAAAGAGACTCTACGCACGAGTCTCTTTTTTCGAGTGGTGGGTTTTAGCCGTTCCCCTTTCAGTATGGATAATAATTACCCTCCCTTCTGAATGTACTCACTGGCTATCTGTGCAGCCACAGCCTGATACCCTGTCTCATCGGCCTGTCGGATGAGTTCATCCATTGTGAGGGTCTTGTTATTGAGCCCCGCCTCCCAAATCTGCCCCTGGAGCGTTGCCAGATCTCCGGTAACTGTCAGCGTCTCATTCCAGGCATCTGCATGATCCTGCTGGATCTCCTGACCAATATCGTAAGCCTGTGCATAGAGATCGGGTTGATCATCCCGTTGGCCAAATGTTTCTGCGGTGTGCGTTTCGGTATCGGCTTCATAAATGAGCGTATCGTCTTTGATATCCTTTCCGTTTGCAGTCACAAGCAGCGTCTCCTGTCCTCCGGTTTTGAGCTGCACCTGTTCATTGTGGCGCAGTTCATGATCTGCCGTTTCCGCCAATTGCCTGGCATCCTGTGCAGTATCAATCTGTGTGAATAAATTCGCGTTCAGTGTGACATCGTTCTCCGTTCCGCCCACATACGTGAAGCCATTTAAACCGGGCTCCAAGGTCGCATCTATTTTGACATCGATGGATCCGCCGAGCGCCTTGCGGACTTCATCCGCATTGTTCTGCATCATCTGTCCCACTTCGCGCATGGGTCCGTTCGACTGCGTGAGCGTGGAAGACATGTTGTCGATGTTCTGCAGATATTCACGCGCAGTATCCGCGTCTGTCGCTGCCGATGTTTTGAATGTCTGAGCTATGTCTTGTGTCGTATCTTCCGACATGTCAGGCGCTGATTCCGAATAAGCCGACTTGTCGGCCGTAGCTTCAGCGAAGGCCGATGGTGATTCTGTGGTTGCCATATGCACGTATCATCCCCCCACTTTTCATTGCTTCAAGCAAGTCAGGCAGAAAAGTGACATGCGTAGCAACAATCCGCATGTACTTGCCAAAAACACGATGATGGCGAAGCGGCAATTTTAAGCGTACGGTACCTAAAAACCTCAAAA
>CAYRQG010000109.1:0-4455 GCA_964426345.1 uncultured Candidatus Peribacteria bacterium | reverse complement strand
GAAACCCGGCGCACAGATGTTCATTGCCGGACGCCTTCAGACCGATTCCTGGGACGATGAACAGAGCGGCGAAAAGCGCAGCAAGACCAAAATTGTTGCATCCGAAATGATCCTCCTCGATCCCAAGTCCGGGCAGATGTCTCCGCCAAGCGGCGCCAAGCATATTCTGGGGGCCTGCAATCGCGCCGATATCATTGGGAATGTCACGAAAGATCCGGAAATGCGCACTACCACAAGCGGACAGAAAGTGCTGAGCATCGGTGTTGCTACCAATGATCGCTGGAAAGACAAAGCAAGCGGAGAAATGAAGGAGAAATCCGAATTCCACAACGTGGTGATTTGGGGTGATCTTGCAGAAGAAGTTGCATCGTCTGTGAAAAAAGGAAACCGCGTGTTCGTGTCCGGTCGCGTACAGACACGGAGCTGGGAAACACAGGCCGGTGCCAAGCGCTATACCACAGAAATCATTGCAGAAAATATTTCCCTGCTGGGAGTGAGCAATGCGATGGCACAGGAAGCATTCCAGTCCGACAGCATGCCGCGCAGAAACAGCGAATCCCAGGATACAGGGGATCACGGTTCATCCTTCGGATCCGATCCATCACCCACACTCGCTGCTGTTCCCGATATCAACTACGCATCGGACATTAAAGTCGAAGATCTGCCATTTTGATCAACGCCATTCCAGCGATAGTTCATCGCCCCAATTGATCAATTTCTCCAGCTGAAGAAGCGCCGTACGAATGTGTGCGTGTGCTTCTTCCAGAGGGACGGATATTTTTTCATCCCGGGGATGCCATTTGAATTCCTCCTGGCCTGCAACGCGGCTAACAGTGACGGTTTCACTTCCCTCTGTGTATGCAAGATGCAGACCGGTTTTCGCATGATTCTGGATTTCTCCGCGATCGGGAATAATCACCACAATTTCGTGTGCATGATCCGATACTTCTATCGTATGCCCTGCGCCAATACCAAAAAACTGCCGCAGTTGTTCCTGACGATCAAGCACCACTTCCTCCACAGCCAGTGAAGACGCAGCAGGAATGACTGTGTCTACAACCGGAACCTCTGCTGTCAGTACCTCGGGCATTAAGGGTCATTGTCCCCTTCATTTTTCAGAATACAAGAGATCCGTCATTCCCAATAAATCGCATCTCCACATCCAGTGGTTCTGCGACTGCCCCCTTCACATTCCGCACCAATGTCACTGCATCGTCGAATGTTGCTTTTCCGGTATTTAGCAGGAAATTCGCATGCTTCTCGGCAATCTGCACCTCGCCCACGCTGTAGCCACGGAGTCCTGCGGCATCGATCAGTTTCCAGGCAGGAGTTTCATGTACTGCTTTAAAGCACGATCCGGCTGTCTTTACATGCGGTTGTGTTTCGATGCGCTTCATGAGGAGCCGCTGTACTTCTTCTTCAATCTCCATGGCAGGGCGTGAGGGGATTTCGAGTAACACTTCCCAAATAACGGGCCGCGCCTCGGGGCCATGTTTAAAAATGCTTTCGCGGTACCCAAAATCACAGTCTTCTTTTTTGAAGATACGCCATTCACCTTCTTCAAAGACCATCACTTCCCGGATAAATGTATCGATCCAGATGCCTTTTGGACCCTGTCCTGCATTACCAAATACGGCACCTCCCACTGTTCCGAGAATGCCGGTGAGCGGCGAGAGATCGAGGTTTTGCTTCGCGAGTTCGTTAATGAGCATCGGGAGATTTTTACCACTTCCCACACGCACCGTGTTTCCTTCCACGGTTACGTGTTCGTTCTTGATGCGGATGACGAGTGCTTCAATCACTCCATCGGCAAAGACGGTGTTGCTGCCGCCCCCCAGGGTGATGAGGGGCACTTCGTGTGCCTGGGCGAAATCCCAGGCTGCTTCGACGTCGTCTTTGGTTACGAGCTCTGCAAAGTAGTGTGCCTGGCCGCCAATGCGCATGGTGGTTTTTCCGCCGACGGAGACCATTTCTTGGAACATAGTGATGGGATTATAGCGGGTTTTTGCTTCACCCCTAACCCCTCTCCGAGCCGACCACGTGCCCTCCGGAGAGGGGAACGGTTTTTGCGATAATCAAAAGCGTCCCTCTCCAGCGGAGTGCGGTTGGGGTTTGGAGAGGGTGGCTCCACAGAGCCGGGTGAGGTAGATCTTATTTCATAAACGACGCCACATTCTCAATTGTCTCCACTAACTTCTCGCCCTTCGGTAGCTTCCGCATTTTCATCATCATCACGAGTAGACCAATTACCACTACAATGCTTCCGGCTACGATTCCAAGTTCTTTGTAGCCAAGTGGGATATTCACAAGGAGGAGCGCAATCTGGACCACGGCAAAGCCGGTAATGCCCAAGAGGACACCCACGGCCAAACTCACCAGGATCATATTGGACCTGTTCTCCTGACTGTCGCCTGGGGCACTCGCGAGGCTGGTCAAAAGTTCACTATCAATAATCACCGGGTGCTTTCCCCAGACTTTCGAAAGCTGCAGGACTTTTTTCTGCAGAACCAATGTGACAAACGCCTGGAAGGGGACGACGGTTTTTCCTTCAATTACGGCCTTGCCGGATTCGGGTTTGAATTGGACTTCTAGTTCGCTGGAGTCGGAGGAAGACATGGAGGGAGTGTAGCACACTCATTGTGCAGTGGCACTTGTAGACCAGAGAATCTCAAACCAGGCTCGGAACGCGTCGGCCATATTTTGGTTTTCTATGCGGATGATTGTCTGTTCTTCGTCATATGCAAGCATCATGATCGTATCGCTAAAAATCATCGTATCGGTTTCGAAGTGCGTTCCCTTTGGGAGTAGTCGGATTGCATAGTCCTCATCCTGGGGGATTTCTTTGATGTATCGCTTTGCCGATGCGTTATTGACCAGCAAATCTCGTCCTCGCATGTTGGGCTTCTTGCCCAGAATCTGAGTTACGATGTTGCCACTAAATGCATCGTACATGCTCTCAGGATTGAAAATGCCAAGAATTTCCTGATGCAATGCATCACTATAAATCTGGCGCATGCCTTCTTTGCCCTTGAGCATGGTTACGCGCGGTGTGCCGATTAACGGTTTTGTCAGCCCCGAAAGGATTGGCAAAATTCCATCGATCAGCGGCTCCAGAGAACGCAGCTCGCGTTCGCGTTCCTCCACATATTGTTTCAAGCGCTGCGGCGGTTCTGCCATGAAGTGAATCACTTTACCGCGCACAATTTCCGAGATGAGTCCTTTTTCCTCGAGGCTTCGCAAAAGGAGATAGGTATTGCTGCGCGCCTGCTTTGCCGCTTTTGCGATAGCGCTTGCTCGCTCTGTCTTGAGTGACAGTACTGCCAGATACACTTCGATCTCTTTGTCATCGAGTCCGACTCTCTTCAGAAGAGGACGGATGGCGCCGAAACCGGAGAGCGGAGAGGTATTCATATGTTGTTAATAATTATAGACAAAATGAGTTTATTTGTAAAGAAGGGGCTTATTTACATTGTTTTTTGATGTTCTGTATTAATGTACAAAATATGGATATGTGGGATAATAGTAGTTGTTCAATCAATGTTTGGTTGGATACGATCATTCACTTCACCGGAACGAGAGATATTATGAAGATTGCATTGTCAGAGATGAAGAAGGTTGCTGTTGAGCTTGCGGTCCTGGAAGTTGCAATTGACCAGGGGAGTGGTGGTAACTGGGGTGAGGCCTCAATGGGGCATTTGCATGTTCCAGAAAAATTTGGAATTCCCTGCACTCAGTACATGATGAAGTCCTATCCCTGGAAAGATCGTAAGGAAATGCCAATACTTCCGGATGAAGTACCGGAGTGTGCTCCTGTTGGTGTCATTGTTGCGATGGCGGGCGAAGAATGGGTGGTGGTCGAAGTTGTAGATGGGGAATGTATGTGGCTGTCTCCTGCCAGTTGCATTGATATCACCCGGTAAATGTAAGAATTGGCGTCACTTTTTAAGGAGAATGTGTATGAAACAACTACGAAATTGGAAAGAGATTGCGGAGATTCCCTGTCCTGAAACGCGTTACGCGCTGGCTGTGTGTGGTCATGAGGGGGTAAAGGCACGTCTTCGATATGCATTTCCTGAGTGCTTCATCCCCGCACGAGACGACCAGACAGACCTCTTTTCATGGAGGCACTTACTGGAAGTTGCTGAACACACTCAGGCTAAAGAGGATGAAGCGCGGCCGCCGTACCCAGCATTGGCCCATATGTGGCTTCAGTATCTTCAGCCCGCGCTATCGGATCCAAACTTTGCCGCATTCAGGGGCATTCCCATCAAGGCTCAATGGGGTGAAATGTGGTGGGGGGAGCGCACGCACACTGCAATTCCGGAAGATATCATCGCGCAACTCATTCCATTGCAAGGCACAACCATTACAAGCCCGTTGTTCCTGGAATACAAAGGAACGCGTTGTGTTGTGGGCTGTATCTGGTTCGACAATGTTGATGCACATTTGGTTCCA
>CAYRQG010000108.1:0-4468 GCA_964426345.1 uncultured Candidatus Peribacteria bacterium | reverse complement strand
CTGGTACCACCGGGAGTCTGACGAACCTGAACCGGTTGCGTCTGATACCCAATGAGTTGAATGCGGTTGAGAGAGAACATGGGAGTGGAGGAAATAGTAATGGGAACTGAGACTAACGATGCATAAGAGATGTGACAAGTGATGGATGAATAACTTTGTTATCAGTTACCTGTTATCGGTTATCTGAATACAGGAATGAAGCGCATGAAAAGATGCGAAGCAAAAAACAAAAGAATTCCACTCGCATAACTGATAACTCATAACCCATAATGAAAGGGGTCTTTTGTAATAAAGAAAAATAGTAATAAAAATCAAAACCGGATTATGTACAGAAGCTTCGAGGTTTTCGGCTTCTGTTCTATACTAACCGCCACGATGCAGCGTGGTTTCCAAGTTACGATACTGGGAGTCCTCCTGTGCCTCTCCACGGGCACTGCATTTGGAAAAGATCCGTTTAAAGTAGACACCGATCAGCCGAAAGATTTTGAGACAGTAAAAGATGACATGAAGAAGCTGGAAGACTACCTGGGCGATATCCAGTGCGGCGGATGGAACGGCAATCAGCATGTCCCCGGCACTATCTCCATGGTAACAGGTGTACCGGGCCGCTACGGCCAGTGGGATGGCGCCGTCCAATCAGGCATGGCCACGCGTTTTGACAGCAACGGAAACGGGAATATCAACGATGATTACCGGTACCCCGCTAGCGATGCATTCACCACGGGTGCCAAAGGATTTACCACTGCGTGCACTGCAGACAAAAGCGAGATCAAAAAAACAGTCTGGCGGGCGGGCGGCGCATTGCCCGGGCAGGTCATACAGGTGGATATCACCTACCCGCATCCGAAATTCGGAGATCCCTCCTGTCGCTGGCGCGTGAAAGACGCCGATGGCAACTTTGCGAATAGCGCTCCGCACATTCCCCTGGATGATACCGAACCTGCGCTCAACTTTGAGCAACTAAGCGAAGGAACAAACCGCACTCCTCCAGGCGACCGCCAGAGCCCGCCACTCTGTACGGAATTCTGCAACTACCTGAATACATGGCAGTACAAAGACTGTCTGTCTGTGGCTGAAGCAACGGATCCTGCAGACCCCACCATCAAGTATTCCGTCTGTACGGAGTGGGGAAAGAAATATCTGTGCACGGATCAAAAAGTGGATGATACAAAAATGCCCACAGCCTGTGCAGCGGAAACAACGGAATGGAGTAACAGCCGCACCTGCGAAGGTGACCGGTGCCGCTGTATGCAAGTGAATCCAGGCGCCGTTCCCCCCACTCCCGTTCTGGGGTGTCTGGCCAATCCGGGCAATGGCTCCCCCGACGAAAGCACCGTCTACTATTCCTACTACCGCCATTACCTCGGCAATTTCACACGCGACAAAATCGTGAGCATACCAGCCTCAGACGACAACAGCCGGAGCAATGTGCCGGTAGCCTGCTACGGTTTTTACAAAGAATTTGATCCACTCTTTCATAAGACACAACCGGAGGACCGGCGCTGCGTGATCAATATTGATGTAAAAGACATGCGGGAATCGCAGAAAGGAAAGGGGCTCTACGGACAGACCTCCAATATGGACGACAAAGATCCGCTGGAAGTTCCCAATCAGCGCACGAAGCCGGCAACCGCTAACGACGTCTGGTATCTGAAACTGGGCTGGGGTTTTTCGCTCTTGAAAGAAGAGGAATTCCAGAACAAATACGATCGGAATCTCTCGAGCGTGTACCTGGATACCGACAGTATGGACCGTGCAAAAATCACCGGCAGCTGGCCTGTTGATTACCCAACGAACCCGCCTTCTTATGCACTGTCCGATGCGCTGCACTCGTTTGATGACACAGGGACCGGGCGCATTCTTGTGAGCTGGTGGCAGAAGCAGCAAACGGAAGTGGCTACTCTTCTGCACCCGCCTGTCGTACGCCTGATCATGCCCCCTGGTTACGCATTTGGCGCCGATCCCAACAATCCCATCTTCGCACAGCAGAACAGCAGCTCCTCTTCCAGTATGGATTCCGATGACAAGCGGACAAAAAGTATCGAAATCCAGCTGGATGCCAAGGATGACATTCTGGGTACAGCGCTCAATGCAGTGCAACGCTCTTTCCTGCTGCATATTGAAGAAGACCCTGTCCCCGTACTGATACCTATGGGATCACCCACTGAATTCCGCGCCCGGGCCGAGGAGTGGTGCGTGTGGCACATGCGCAAAACCGGCCAAAAGGACTGCACCAACGCTCCGGAAAAAGTGAAGAAGCTCATGGACAAACTGAATGAGTACGCCGACGACATTGAACATGTCCGCGAGCTGCGCGCAGAACTCGCCACGTATGCAGGAAAGGTGATGGGCATCCAGCAGTCGCTCACCAAACCCATCAGCAAGTGGGTGCAGGACAATCTGAAGACGTATCAGGATTATCTGAACAAGCAGAAGGCATTTGCGAGAGTCATCAGCAAAAGCTGGCGGGAGACGCAGGAAGCCATGACCACGTATCAGGACAAAACCAATTTGCCGTGGTGCATGAATCAGCGATTTGAAACACCGATTTTTTCTCTGCTGGATGACTGGCTCCCTTCCCGCAACGGGGTCGGCATTCTGCGCGAAGGAACAATCACTGCTGATTTGTTGCCAAGCATTGCTGTTCCCCGCATGCGCGACATCATCATTGATTTTTCGGGAATTACGTACATGACGGGCTCCATTAAGCTGCCGGTCCTCAAACCCGTGCAGGTGCGTCTGACGATTCCATCCCCCACCGATATCAGCCCGGACGACAAGCAACTGGATACCCCGCTGCCGGATCTGCCATCCATTGCAGACATCCATACCGCTATCGAAAACGCGATGAAGCAATTGCCCAAGGTGCAGACCGGCGCCACCTACAAACCGCTGGATCTGCCCGCAATGGATGATGCGAAAATGAATGAAGCATTCACAAAGATTTTGCAGATCAAAGACATCATCAAAAAAATGGACGATCGGTACGACAAATTCTGGAAGAGTATCGGCCCGCTCAACACGCAGGATATCGACCGCAGCCGCGATGGCATCCCCGAAATGAAAGAGCGTGAAGAATGTAAATCGTGGGATGACGATACATGCCAGCACGTAGAGATGGATCTGATCGAACGTTTCCAGCGGATCGGATCACGCACGATGGTCCTCCTGAACGAAGACTTCCTGTCGATCGGCGTCAAGCGCCGTACACCCACGCACTGCCAGCCTGGTGATCAGATTTGCATGCTGCTCCACGGAGAACGCCCGGAGCCTGCGTACATCTGGCAGATCAACGCCCCGAAGAACGTCCCCGATACAGGCGCTGCCACACGGGATGCCATTCGCGAAACCACCTTCCCCGATCCTCTGGGAACTGTCGATGAGAAAGATTTCCCACCCTATGATGTCGACATTAACGAAATTCTTCCGGTCTTTGATGTCCCCAAAGCAATTGATCTCCGTCCGCCCAAACCATGACATCCGTCTTTCTGCGTAACGGCCTGGTCCGCCTGAGCATGCTCCTGCTGCTCTGGTCTGCCGCCGAGCCTGTTGCGCTCGCGCAGTACGTGGATACCGCTGAATGTTTGCAGCAAACGTACGATCTCCTCGCACATGAAAAGCGTGTGTACCGCAGCGTGCTGTTTGGGCAGAAGAAATCGAAGGACCTCCCCATTGGAAGTGTGCGGTACGATAAAGACGGAAATAGCTGGATGAAAAAAGCGACGAACAGCTGGCGTTCACTGGATGAAAGCGTAAAAAGCAGAACATGGAGTGACGGCCTCATGGATTCAGAATCAGATGTTCCGCTGCGCCGCGGCATTTTCGAAATCCGCAAAACCCCTACATCTGATTTGATTCCCGCCATCACGCAGGCATTCCGCGCCTACCAGTGCAGACTGGCTGCGGCCTGCGCCACAGCACTCGATTCTCAGAAAAAAGAATCCGAAGGAAAAACAACCATCGACGTACAACCAGAAGGATGTATCGAATTCCAGGAGCCGGTACTCACCTCCTGCAAAGAAAACAGCCAGGCAACACTGGGAAGTGACACCTGCCCCGAGATTGTGGCGGGCATGCTGGATCAGGAGCAGCGGACACTTGTACTGCTGGTTGCATACGATGCGTCGTACCGGACCCTCCTGCAGTTCGAAGGTGTCTTCGAAGGATTCCTCCAGGACTTCCGCTTCCCGCTGATTGAACCCCTGTGGCAAACCGTCCGCGCGGTCGGCGGCCTTACCCGTATTCCCTGCTTCATTGGCCAGTGCGATGAATAAGCTGCTCCGCTTCCTGTCGGCCGTTGTGCTTCCCTGTTTCCTGGTGGCATGTTCCGGTGTGCTGACGAGCGGGCCGGAAGGAATCGATATTGATCGCCTTGCTCCATGTACAGGCATTGGTTCGCCCTTTGAAAATCTCGATTTCAAGGAGTGGCCAAAGACGTATCACAAGACCGTGGCAGATGTGGTGGAAG
>CAYRQG010000107.1:0-4479 GCA_964426345.1 uncultured Candidatus Peribacteria bacterium | reverse complement strand
ACGATGCCCTGGCCCGCATTGCACAAATCAGTAATGGTGATGCGCGCATTGCACTCAATGCACTTGAACTAGCAGTCATGTCTTCCGGGAATAGTGTCACACTTGCACAGGCCGATGCACTCTTTCAGGAACGCGCGAAACGGTACGACAACGGGGGAGAGGAGCACTACAACACGATTTCCGCATTCATAAAAACGCTCCGCGGCAGCGATCCCGATGCAGCCCTTGTGTGGCTTTTCAAAATGATTGCAGGTGGAGAAGAACCGCGCTTCCTCTTCCGTCGTATGGCCATTTTTGCATCCGAAGATATTGGGAACGCCGATCCTCAGGCATTGCAGATTGTGATGAGCGCACAACAGGCGTTTGAATTTGTGGGACTGCCGGAAGGGGAGTACTTCCTCGCTCATGCATGTATCTATTTGGCCCAAGCTCCGAAGAGTGATGGCATCAAACATGCGATGGGTGCCGTGAAACAGGCATTGAAACAAGCCCCCACACTCGAAGTGCCGAATCACTTACGCAATGCGCCCATTAAAGGTATGAAGCAGCAGGGCTACGGCGAAGGCTATTTGTATCCGCATGATTATGAGGAGGGGATTGTGGCTGCCCATTATTTCCCGGTGGGGATGGAACCGCAGACATTTTATGAGCCGGTGAACCGCTGATACGAAACGGAGATTTCCAAATGCATTGTAGAGGCGAAAAAAGTGATCAGAAAAGCCCAGTAAACACTTTTAATAGACCGATGCTGATATTTGCTAAATATATATAAAAATGTTATAATATAAAAGTACATGAAACACACCTATCCACACCCTTCGTCGTCACTCAGGGCAAGCTTTGCCTTCCGTCCGTTTGGATTTACCTATGAAGACCTGCCCGCTTTTCATGCGGCATACTTCATGCTGATCCTCATTTTTGCCGGAATCTTCAATCTTGGATTCTTTGGAGTGTTGATTGTGGCGCACGTGCTCTTCGATTTCATTAAGTATCGTCATTTCTTGCGTCATAAGAGAGTGAATGCCACGCTCGCAGTCTTCCGCGAAAGTCTCGCCGATATCGCGCTCTTCTTCCTGGCACTCAGCTCGATTGTCTATTTGCATCCCACATTGCCGACCATTGCAGTGCTCTCCGGTGGTCACATGACGCGTGTCATCATTATGCGCGGATTGGCTCTTCTGCTCCCGAAGCTCACGATTTTGCACCACACGCTGCGTATCGCGTTTAATGCATCTGCGTACATGCACACGCCGTATCAGAATTTGCGTAGGCCGTTCTCGCTGGCTGAATATATTTATCTTTCTACGCTCTTCCTGGCGCTTTGCTTTCTGGCGGTTGCACCGGGAGTGCTTGGACTCGATCTGGAACAGTTTAAAGTGATGCTTTTGGGACAGTTGGTGCCGTGGAAGTTCTGATAGCTTTCAGCTTCTAGCTGTCAGCTTTCAGGATTCAAAGAGCAGGAGCTCCATTTGGGAACAACTCTTTTTCGACGTCTTTGGTGAATCCAAACCACTGTGTCTGGTCCGTCGTCTTCTGTCCGTTTGTGTAGCGGATGCCAAAATCGTCGAAGCGTTCTTCGAGCGTTACCACCTTATCAACTATACAGCGCTTATCGGCGTAGAAGAGAATCTTCTGTTCGATGGTGGTAAAGACGGGGAGGGGAATGTGGATGCCGTGTGTTTGGATGATCGTCGAAATTGCTGAAAATCCTTCGTCTTTCAGAAAGTGACTGCAGGCAACTTCGTGCCCTTCATTGGGAAAGCGTGCACGAACTCTGTCCCAGGCAGCGTGTTCTTCTTTCGTTTCGGTGATGCCAGGTGGGGGGACGCCTTTAAAATCGATAAAGCGCAGAAGATCGTGCAAACGTCCTGCTGCATGCACGGCGTCTTCGCGGACAATGTAACCCTGTTTGATGAGAGCTTCTGCACATTTCTTGGCAACAGTTCCAACAGCTTCACAGTGGCTTGTAATGTGTGGGGGGAGCATCACATCGGCGCGCCAGTCTTCAATCTGTGTGTCGGTGGGAATCGCACTATCATCGAAATGAATGGTGAGCCTGCGGCCGTTTCCGTCTTCTTCGAAATGGAGGCGGATGCAGCGTGTCAGCTGAAATGCATCGGGCAGACGGTTCGACCATTCAATACAGCGAATGCCTTCGTGATCTTCTGTCGACATCACCAGTTCCACGGCGTCGCGCTCTTTCAGGCGGTACAAATCGAGGTGTATAAGCGGAACGCCGCGGTTTGTCTGGTAGCGCTGCTCAAGTGCGTAGGTTGGACTGGTGAGTGGCTCTTCGATCCCCAGTTTTTCTGCAAATCCCTGTAAAAACGTCGTCTTTCCTGCACCCAAATCGCCTGTCAGACAAATCGTGACCGGAAGGTCATAGAGCGTTTCTGCCAAAGATGTGCCCGCAAAACGGGTTTTTTCGGCATCGGGCAGATGAAGGTGGAGCGAGGGGGACATTTGACTTAAGTAGTAAAAAATGATATTATATGTAAGACATCATACACACAAACTATCGTATGCACCTCACACGTATCAAATCGGCCAAGAAAGCAGGTTTTTCGAAAAAGATCCTGCGCAAGAAAAAGGAAGCGCCACGGCAGACGATTGCGTACATGAAGCAGAAGTCATCGTTTCTGATTGCCGTTATTTCTCTGGTCGCGTTCATTACGGGAAACATGGTAGGGGAGCATGGATGGTACGCTTTCTGGAAAGCAGCACTCGGTCAGTACGATGATAGTCTGATCACCTACACCGGAACAGTGCCCCCGATTGCCTACGTTCCGGATTATTCCAAATGGTCCACGTACGGCGGAAATGCAACCGAAAATACCTACCGCCAGGTTCCGCAGGATGTGCTCATCCCGCTTCCTGCCTACAATCAGCAGCATGAAAAGACGAAGGGGAACAACGACATCAGCGATGTGTACTCCGTTGCCTACATGGGAGATTACGCAGAAGGTGAAGAAGGAAAGGGCAGCCACCCGGGTGTGGATATCCGTGTTCCGGAAGGCACTCCTATCCGTTCCATTGCCAATGGTGTGGTGGAATCCGTGAAGAACGATGCAAGCGGCTTTGGTCTCTATGTGGTGATCCGTCACCCGCATATGCCGGACCCTGCCAACCCGAAGTATGAAACTGTGCTGCACTCTGTGTACGCCCACCTTTCCGCTCAGCTGGTTGCGGTTGGCGATACTGTGCAGAAAGGTCAGCAGATCGGACTCTCCGGAAAAACCGGAGATGCTACCGGTCCGCACCTCCACTTCCAGGTGGATCGTGATACTGCCCCCTGGCATCCGTTCTGGCCGTTCTCCGGCGAAGATCTGCGCCAGGCCAAGCTCAGTACGTATACTGCCATCAACAGTGGATTCCGTCAGGATGTTGCCTACGCAAACACAGTGAACCCGGTGCTTCTGGCTCAGGCAAACTACGCACCTGCGCAGTTCAAGCAGGCAGCACCTGCAACAACCGTTGCTTCCAATACTGTTAGCAAGCCGACTACAACAAAGCCTGCAGTGAAACTGACTGCTGCCCAACTGACAGCGCAGCGCCGTGCAGAACGTATGGCTAAGCTCCCGACAACAACGGTTGTAGCAGTTGCAAAGCCGGTACCAACTCCTGCTCCTGTGATTCAGAAGGAAACAACCGTCGCGTCCGAGCAGACGCCTGATCTCGCTCCTGCCCCCGTGATTGTGTCCGCACCTCCGGTCAAAGATATCAGCACTATCAACATTGAAACCGCTACCCACTACGCTGAGCGCAAGTGGCAGACAGTGCGCCTTACCCTCAAAGATGCCGATGGCAAAACGATCTCCGGTGATTCTCTCTCGCAGAAAGTGTATCTGCGCACGGCGTACGGTGAAGCAGACTTCAAGCCCGATGTTCTGAGTGGCAAAGACTTCGTGAATGGTGTGGCTACCGTCCAGATGCTTCCCCGCGGACGCCGCACAGTGGTGATCCTCCTGGAACCGCTCAAGCTCATGAGCCAGCCGATTCAGTACACTGAGTAACAGCTCTTCCTCTTGATAAAAAAATCCCCGTCGAGCATTGCTGCTGACGGGGATTTTTACAAGAATCAGACTTATTTTGTCAGCGGCCGTGGGGAGATGGTCGTACGACCTCCAAGATCGAAGCTGACACTCAGGGATGTGGTGGCATCCACGGTGTTTGCATCGGGATCGTAGGAGCCGTAGCTATCAACCCATGTGGAAAGGCTGGCGCTGCTGATGGTGTTCAGGCGCTTTCCCAGGAGCTTTTCGAACACTGCTTTGCGGGTGTTGAGCTGGGTAGCGAGTTCATCGCGAATGCTCATTTCGTGCTTCTGGGTATTCACGAGGCGGACATCCCAGTTCACGCTGCAGTTCTTCTGCTCAATGTAATCGCTGATTGCCTGTGCGCGCTCGCGGTTATTGATGCGGATGAAAACACTCAGGGTTCCATTGAAGGAATCGGTTACGGTTCCCATCTGATCGTAGA
>CAYRQG010000106.1:0-4537 GCA_964426345.1 uncultured Candidatus Peribacteria bacterium | reverse complement strand
CCTCGCGCCCGCTGGCAATCCGATATTCTGCACTGCTGCGGTCGTGCCATTCCGCTCACCCCCGGCCGCGTCGACAGCGTTAGTGCCGTTGCTATCATCTGCGTCCCACTTCATGAACAATGCGAGTTTGCGTTGAGCCCTGTTGGAGATGGCTTGCTCATCTAGGCTGAACTTGTCCATGACGAACGAGATCGCCGCAAACACGTCCCCCATTTCTGCCTGCATGCGCTCTCGCAACGATCCGGCTCCGTCCGGGTGTTCATCAGTGTGATAGTAGGCCAACTTCTTCCCGCACACCTGGGAGAGCTCGCCAAGTTCTTCAATGAGTTTGGCCAGACCCTTAGCTGTCATCGTCATCGCTCACCCCCAGCCGCCACGGAGACTTCATGCAGCGCTCTGAACGCTCGCTCCGTATCAGGCAGCGCCCGATGCCACGCATCCGACTGGGCGCGCGTCCATCCACGTGGGTTGAGGGCGGACCGCAGAGAATCCCGCTCCGCGCGAGTGGATGCGAGTGCATCCTTCAGAGATTCAATCTCCTGGACCGGATCGCCTTCTTCCTCCATTCCAAGGGCCGACAGCACGCGGCAATATTTATTCGCGTCGGCTGCGGTAACCTCTACCATTTTCGGCGTGTCACCGAGAGCGACGCGGAGGGCTTCCAGTTCTGGCCAACCCAATGTCGTGATACCCGCTTCTTGGTTGAAAATAGCCCCCGCGTCATAGTCTGCTAGCAGCGCCCTAGCCGCTTCTTCAAGGTTCATTGTCCGGCCTCCTATTCCTCGTCAACGGCCACAGTGCACGATAACACCAACTCAGTTCGTCGAATCTCTACAGTAGTTTCTTTTTCCTTTGATTCACTGGCATAGTCTCGTGCATACCGCATGGCCTCGATCTTAGCCGTATCAAAATCCTCTGCTGTTCCCCCAGCTTGCCATTCGTCATCTGTGTATACGACCCACTCATATTCGATCATACTGCCTCCTTATCTGGATAACCGCATTACCCCAGCTGCTATTAGCTTACCACGGTAGTATTGGAAAATCCGCCACGGGTCTTGTTTTGTATGCAGCATAAATCCATGCTTTTCAACGATGCTTTGAAGCTCATCTTCAGAAAAAGATGGCTCAGAGCGAGTGGAGCAAGCAATCTCGATGATATCTACGATTACTTGCGCTTGTGGCGGTAAATGCACAATAGCCTGCTTGAGCATTTCCGTCTTGACTGGAACATTGAACTTGTACAAAAGGCGGCGTTTCGCCCGTTTGACTCCATTGTATTGATTCCCTATCTGGAGTTCTTTTTCAATCTCATACCCATGAGCTCGGTATGGGTTATAGGCCTGTTCTTGCAGCATGCGGTACGCTTCTTCGTCTGTCTGTACCTTGAACTTCTCCCTTATAGACCTTTTGTCTGAGTCTGGGCAACGAGCAGTGTAATCCACAGCACTTTGGTAGATGTTCAGATGGTGATCTGGCAAAATGACGGTCTTGGCTTGCAAAAGGGTGTCAAAGGCCATCCATCGACCATTTGGAGCTTTCGCCACAACATCTCGAATAAGGTAGTCAGGATGGTCTTGCCGTAAACTCTGGATCAAAGCGCGGCGCTGCTTCTTTGCTTCATCATTGTCTATGGGGCGAACAACAACGCGTTTCTTCATGTTCGAATCTCCACGATAACTCTCTATATTATACCACCAATAGAGATTTACTGACACATCTTTGTTGCTCACGAGGGCAAGAGCGTATATTATGCAATTTCGGCCTAATATACGTTTCCTTATGAAAAAGTCTTTGTATTCAATACCTTATTGGATTATTATATTGATTGGTGTTTTTGAGCAAAAAAAATTTTTTTATTCTCGTAAAAAACACTAATAACCCCAATATCTTGCATCTAAGTACTTGATTATTAAAGTGAAAGTGTATGTATTAGGGGTTATTGAGTTCAAAATTCCTAATATCTTTCGAATAAAAAACGGGGCCAATCTCTTGCGAGACTGACCCCGAAACTCACGTGGAGTGAGAACTAGTCGACGCTGTAGATTTTGGGCTCAATCGAATCAAGACCTTCCTTGATGGCTTCTTCCATGTAAGCTTCGAGCTCAGGTTCATCTTTGAAGCAGTCGGTGGACAAGATACGCATTGGAAAGGCTTGGATCAAGGTATCCAACCGATCCATGTCGCTACACTCGGACCGATTGCCGTTATGGGCCTGTTGAATGTGCTGTTCTTTGCGCCTCTTGATCATCTCTTGGTAGATCTCGAGTACAGACTCGAAGTCAATCAGACCAAGCTTGTGAAAGGCTTGCGTAGTGAAGATGATGTACGACAACAGGAGATCGCTGGCGGTTACTCCAGGACTGCCATCAGCCATCTCTTTCTTGACTACCAACATCTTGTTGAGGTCAGGCCATACGTTCAACAACATGGCTGGTTCAAAAACACCCATGACGACTTGCGCGTAGGCGTCGTTAAATTTCATGATGTGATTCTCCGTAGAAAAAAGAAGGACTCCCCCAAAAGGGGGAGCAGGAGAGCGGGGGAGCCCTTTCGAAGGGAATTACGCGTACGCCATCAAGCTTTCGACGGCATCTTCCATGCTGGGGTTGGTAGTCTTCGTGGCTTCAAGAAACGCGATCACAGCATTGCGCTGGTGTTCTTCCTTCCACGTAGCCACCCCTTCGTGAATGGCTTCGTTGATCGCTTGCAGACCATCAAGCGCCCGAACTCTAGAAAGGTCACCATCTGCCTTGAAGTCCTTGGTGTCTCCAGTAACGATCCAGCGAACTCGGAGTTCCAGCAACTTTCTGGCCGTTTGACTGACAACCCCGTCTTTGGCGAAGGGATTGTCACCAAACAAAACACTGGCCACAGGATTGTTTTTGGCGAAGGAGCTCAACCTGGACATCCACATGTCTACGAATTCATCAGGGGTAAAGAGACCCAGTTCGATGAACACTCTCGTTTGCACGAAAGTCGATGTCAGCACGACTCCTTCCAAGGGATTGTCCTCCTTATCGCCAAGCACAATTGCGGGAGACGCCAAGTTGACAAGGCTCTCCATCACGACTTCTTTGAGGGACTCTCCGAAAGCCTTGACCGCGTCCTTCTTCCGCTTGTTGTATTCCTCAGGGCTCATTTGTTCCAATTCATTCTTGCTCATCTTCACACCTCCACGTTGTACTACGCGCGAATTGCGCGTAGGAGTGTATTATACCACAGGCTCCTACGCGCGGACACACTTAGATCACTTCTTTTGCCGTGATCCCCACCCAGCGTTCACCCCGAAGCACCAGGCAATGCGCCCTGTGCTTGAGATTGGCCAACATCTGTCCCAGCGGCGCGTATCCCACATCATTGGCCGCCTGCACAGCAAGCCTGATTTCATCACCAGGATTGGACTTGAAAAAGTCGTTGGCATCCTTCAACCAAGCAACTTCATTGTCGTGAGTCAAATCAAAGATCACAATCGGATCCTTGACCGTGAGACTCGGAGCGTAGCGGGTGTAGATGGAGTCTTCGTACTCAATACCAAAGCAGAAACGCCCATCAAAAGGGTTGATGTACGCCGTGATGCGGTGAACCACGGGATCATCTTCGTATTGTCCGTTGTTCTTGATGACCTCGACAATCAGACTTTCGTTGAAAAGGGTGGCCATACTTCTCTCCTGTTAGTGGTGTCCGAGGACATAGCCAGAATACACGACGAGATGCACCATGTATTCCTTGAAAGCCTCGATTGTGGTCGGGTGAACGGTGACTGCGGTTGCCATGCCCAGAATCCTCCCAGTGGCCTTCGCCCGCATACGCGGACAAAAGTTCGGGTGGGACTCCAACCAGTGGCCAATGCTGTGACCGCCCCAAGCCAGAGCCATGAAGGCTCCGAAGTTGACAAGTTCATTCACATCGAGCTCTCCTGTTTTGGGAACAATTCCCATAGATGCTTCACGTAAGTAAAGCATCGAGTGAACTGCTCGACTATGTATACGCGTAGTGTGTACGCGTGCAAAGATCATACCACGATTTATCGCACGCGTACACATATTTGTTGCTTATTCAGCCATCGATTCTTCAATCGCGGACTGAATCTCACCAGGAATTACCGGTTCACCGTAATCAACACCTTCTTCTCGGTAAACCGACTGTTGATCATCTTCAGCACTGGCATCATCCACATCATCATCTTCAGCAAAATCATCGTCCACCGCATCATCTTCGTCAGCGGGATCTTCTTCCGATGCTGTTGGTTCCAGTGAGATGAGACCATCTTCAAGCATCCGTTTGCGATAGAATGCAATGATTTTCGCCGGATCTTGCTTGGTTGTCAAGTAGTTGGCTGCGTCTGTTGCCCAAACATCCACAGTTGCTTGTCCAAGATCTTTGAGACCAAGCACCAGTTGCCGCATTTGAAGGGGAGTTTTGGCACCAAAAGTTGCTGACTTGAAGTAGTACACTTTTCCAGGTTTTGCTGTCTTTGTTACAAAAGTCTTGAAGACACTGTTGAGTTGGTCATCTGTTGCCACAATACCAGCATC
>CAYRQG010000105.1:0-4546 GCA_964426345.1 uncultured Candidatus Peribacteria bacterium | reverse complement strand
TTATACACACCAATGAGAGCAGCGAGTGTTGCGAGTACGGCAACAACGCCCAGGATGATAGTTGTGATAGAACAAGTCTGGCACATACCCATCATTGTCATGGACGATTTCTTTTTAGAAGATTTTTTGAACATGAAAGTGGGGAAGAGATGGACCTCAGTGTACGCCCGGAAAACCCTGGGACAAAAAAGGATGAGTGGACAAGAAAACGCGTCATGGGGGTTTGTTGCATTCCCCTCTTTTCCTGTACGCTAGTAACGTATGAAGATCTCCCTGGAATGGCTATCGGATTTTGTGACGTGGACTGAAAAAGATCCACAGGCAATTGCTGATCGTATCACGCTTGGTACTGCAGAAGTGGAGGAGGTGGAAATGCAGGGAAAGTATCTGGATCGTTGCTGCGTGGGAAAAGTGCTCACTGCAGAGAAACACCCGAACGCAGACCGTTTGATGATTTGTACGGTTGAGACCGATGACGGCGTAAAGACTGTGGTGTGCGGAGGAACCAATGTCGTGCCGGGCATGCTCGTTGCGTTCGCGCACATTGGGGCCACCGTGAAATGGCACGGCGAAGAAACAGTGACACTCGAACCGGTAAAGATCCGTGGCACACAAAGTGAAGGCATGATTTGTGCGGCAGAAGAAATCGGACTGGAGGGAATCTATCAGCAGCTCCCCGAAGACGGCGAACGCCCAATCATGAATCTCGATCGCTTGTCTAAAACCTATAACCTAAAACCTAAAACCTCATTGAAGGAAGCACTCCACATGACCGACACCGTGCTTCATATCAACAACACCGCCATCACCACCCGCCCCGATTTATTTTCGCACATCGGATTCGCGCGCGAAGCAGTGGCACTCGGACTTGCTACCTGGAAGAAGAAAAAACCGTCAGCAGAGATTGCATTTCCAAAAACGAAAATTCCGTTCAAGACAACCGTCGAAACGAAAGAATTCATCTCGCGTTACCTTGCGTGCGTCATCAGTATTGATGGCCCGGGAGAAACACCGGACTGGATGAAGAAGCGTTTGGCTGCAACAGGATGGCGCAGTATCAATCTCCCGGTGGATATTACGAACTACGTCGCCATGGAACTTGGTATGCCGCTGCACAGCTTCAATGCCGATTCCATTCACGGGAACGTCCACTTCCGTCAGGCAAAGGCAGGAGAAAAAATCACAACGCTTGATAGCGCGGAGTATGAACTGCCAGATGGTGCACTGATCCTGAGTGATGACGATGGTATCTTCGACCTGATGGGAATCATGGGAGGATTGCGCTCAGGTACCACCGAAAGTACACGCACGCTGTATCTGCACTCTGCAGTGATTGATCCCAAGAGCATTCGCAAAACCATTGTTGCAACAGGACTGCGTACCGATGCGGCCACCGTGTATGAAAAAGGCATTCAGCCCATTACCGCAGAAGTAGGATTTAACCGTGCACTGGAATTGATGCTCGACCTGATTCCCGGCGCAAAACTCATCTCGGAAAAAGAAGAATGGGGAACGAACGGACACACTCCCACTATCCCCCTCTCCATTGAACGGACGCAGACACTCATCGGGAAAGAGATTGCCGAAAAAGACATTGTCCGCATTCTGACCGATCTTGATTGTGCAGTCGAAACAGGACCCAAAAAAGGAACCCTGACTGTTACTCCTCCACTCGCCCGCGGACGCGATCTCCAGGGTGCGCATGATCTCATTGAAGAAGTCGGGCGCATCTACGGCTACGACCGCATCGAAAACGTCATGCCAATGGCCAATCTCCGTATTCCTGAGCGTGATCAACGCATGCATAAACTGCGCGATGTGCTCAAGGCTGATGGCTACTTCGAAACGGTGCCACTTTCGTTCCTTAGTAAGCAGCAGATGCAGAAAGCGAAGATCGATTTCAGCAACGCAGTCGAGATTGAAAACCCGCTGGGTAATGACACAGCTTTGCTCCAGACCAGCACATTCCCCGCACTCCTGATCCACGCCGAAAAAAATCTGCGCACCGCAGAAACACTCCGCACGTTCCACTGGAGCCAGGTGTTTGCCAAAGGCAAACCGGAACACTTGGAGATGTCGTTACTGACAACTACCCGCGATACCACAAATCTTTTGAATGATCCGTTTTTGGAAACAAAAGAAACACTGATCGCAGCACTGCGTACCGCCGGATACGATGTGACGATTGCACCCACCAAAACGATCCCCGCCTACGCCCACCCCGGACGCACGGCTGATGTGCTCTTCGAGAAAAAAGTAATCGGACAGATTTTCGAAGTCCATCCAACAGTCCGCCAGACCTTCGACATCCCCGGCCGCGCCGCAGCCGCCATCATCAACATGCACGAACTCTTCGCGCATGCTCCAAAAAAGATTCTCGCCAAACCCCTCGCGCTCTTCCCTGCCGTCGTCTACGACGTCACGCTGACACGCACGCACAGTGATCACATCGAAAATCTGCTCGAGAAAGCCCGCAAAGCCAGCGATCTTCTGGAAAGTGTTGTGGTCCACGATCTGTATCAGAAAGCCGGAAGCGATACCTACAACGCAACACTGCGGTTCACATATAGGTCTGCAGAAAAAACACTGACAGAAGATGAGGCGAAGAAGGCCCAAGAAACAGTGGAGAAAGCCATTTCTTAACAGAATAAAGGAGAAAGGTTATTTGACATATTTTAAAAAATATTGTAAAATTATAGAAGAAATTATTCTAATACTTTATGTCTGTATTAAACAAAGCTGAGGGCGAAATGCCAGATCAACAGCATCAATTAATAACTATAAATACATCAAGTGAACCTGATTTGAGTGTTACGAATCGAGAGCTTTTTACAAAATGGCTAAAAAGTACTCTCAGCGATGATGAACGAAAAATTGTATCTGGCGCTTTAAAAAATGATCCAACAGGCACACTTTCTACTATGATTAATGAACATAAAGTGCGGGCAGGTAATGCATTAAATATCGATAGCGCTGCCATGGCTGAATCTATTATCTACGATATGCAGGTAACAGATGATGATCTCCGATTATTTACTGCAGGAAAACTTCCTGATGATTCCCCTAAATTGAAAATTATTGAAGACGACTTAGCGGCACATCCAAAAGATGGAGTCGTTGCACGTTACCTAAAAGAATTTGAGCAATTTGGAGAAGATTTAGTAGGTGATGTAGGTTTTAAGAAAACAGTGTTTGAAGTTCCTAGAAAAACTTCAAAGAAAATCTCGAAAACTAAAAAGGATTAATATTAGAATATTCCTCTCACTTACCATTCAGCATAAAAGACGCTGACAGAAGAT
This sequence comes from uncultured Candidatus Peribacteria bacterium, assembly GCA_964426345.1. Taxonomy (GTDB): domain Bacteria; phylum Patescibacteriota; class Gracilibacteria; order Peribacterales; family Peribacteraceae; genus CALREJ01. The sequence continues at coordinate 1,247 of CAYRQG010000105.1, read as the reverse complement.
GAAGCAAAGAAAGCACACGACACCTGCCTCGCAGCAATAGAATAAAAAGAACTGTTCCATAAGGAACATTTTTCCGCCAGGAAAAATGAAGGCCCGTGGCGTGGTGTCCGGCCACGGAGGGTGAAGGGGCAAGCGGGAGGGCAATTGGCCGGACCGCATTTTTTGGTTCCTTTTTGGGGCAGGGCCAAAAAGGAACGCCCGTCCGGCGAGGACATACAAAGAAAACCTACATGCTTCAAGCGTCCTCAGTATGACACTGCTATACTCACTTCCCCATGACCATCGTCACCAAAACAGGCGACCGCGGCGAAACCGGCCTCTATGGCGGCCAGCGCGTGCCCAAAGATGATCTGCGGATTGAGACAATCGGAGCAATCGACGAACTGAATGCGCATTTGAGTATCCCCTTAGATTCGATCGATCTATCCCTTGCGATCATCGAACAGATTTCCATGATCCAAAACGCCCTCTTCACCCTGGGTGCCGATATCGCCACTCCCCGGGAAAATAATAAGGCCATCGCCCCACGCATCACGACCGATCATATTGATGCCGTGGAGGACTGGATTGCAGAACTGGAGCAAACGCCCCTTCCGCCGTATTTTGTGCTCCCCGGAGGATCAACTGCCGCATCGCATTTGCACGTGGCCCGAGCCATTTGCAGGCGCGCAGAACGGTTGGCAGTCAGCCTAGGGAAGCGCACGGAATTGGGCGAAGATTTGCTGATTTACCTGAATAGATTGAGCGATTACCTGTTTTTGGCAGCCCTGGAAGCCAATCGGAATGCAGGGTTTGAAGATATTCGCGTCCGATACACGTAAAACCCTCAAAAACGACACTTGACGAACCATCCACCTCGTCTGTAACGTACCCCGGCTATGTTAGGTAAACTCAGATGGCGTCGGCGTCTTCGCAGACACGGTTTTCTCTCCCGTATGATGACCAAGGACGGACGTGCAGTCCTGTCACGCCGTCGTGCGGCAGGTCGCAAGCGTTTGACGGTGCAGAAGAAGACTAAATAATAGTTACCTGTTATCTGTTAGCAGTTATCAGGATAATTAGTATTTTGAGATTACAGGGTATTATGACCCCCCCCTTTCGTATTGTGCTGTCTTTCTGTTTCTCTCATACTCTTAGCACCCCGGTAACCGATAACCGGTAACCGATAACTTAAAATGACCCGTTACCTGCACTCCCTTTCGGCCACACTGTTCTACATTCTGGCAGGAAGCATGTTTGCCGCGTAC
>CAYRQG010000104.1:0-4566 GCA_964426345.1 uncultured Candidatus Peribacteria bacterium | reverse complement strand
AGTCGAAGCAGATGGAACATTTTCTATTACCATTCCGCTTAAAACAGGTAAGCAAAACGAGATTCGTCTGATGTCGCTTAATACGGAAAAAGAATTACGAAGCGAGCAAGTAACGTCGCACATTAATCAAATAGGAGATCCTGATGACATAGCAGCTCTTGTCAGGCTTCTTTCTGAACTTGGAACCAGCATCAATAAAGATATACAGCAAGATCCTGGTCGTCTGCATTATTTGCGCCAATGCATGGAGCAGTCACTCATTAAGAAATTTGGTTTAAGATTTTCTGATGGAGAAGAATATATGGAAGAATTAATCGAGAAGCCAACGACAAGTTCAACCATGCGTGGTATTTTAAAATTCGTATTAAAGAAGTTTCAAAGAATCCATGAAATGGAATTCGATGGCGTTGTAGAAGGAAATCATTTGTTTTTTCAGAAATACTGCATTGCTGAAATCAGAAGGAGAATTGAAGAAAAATTGCCTGGAGTCATTCTTGCGAATGATCCTGGGACTGGAAAAACACGTATTGTGCAGGGCGCAACAGCAGATAGACATACTACAGTTATTACACCCAATTCTGTTGTTGCAGCATGGGAAGAAGAAGCAGGGAAAGTATTAAAAACAGCGAATATAACAGCATTGCATAATGAACATTCTTCTATTCGTAAACAGCGTTTGCAAATTGTTCAAGCAGCAAGAAATCTATTGGAACTGCCTCAACATGTTTATACAAATCGAGAATTCCTTCGTGATACAAGCGATAATGAGCGGTTTAAGTTATTAAGTAATAAAGACACTATTGTCGTAGAGGATGAAGCACATAGTCGTCACAGTGAACAAAGCGAACAAACAAAGGGTGCTAAGAAATTGGATGCAGCATTCCGTATTTTGGTCACTGCAACTCCAGCTAAGAACTCAAGAACATTCAGGCGTATGATGGCTGTTTTAAAGCCAGATGATCAACGCTTTAAAAGCGATGCAGCTTTTGCAAAAGCCTTTCCGGATAATGATCCACAGGCACTAAAAACACTGAGCTTGATGAAGGATGAATTTACTATCCGCTTCCGGAAAGAAGATGTCATGGAAACGGTAGATTCAAAGCAATCTCTAGCTCAACAGAAGCATAAATTGCCTATGAAGAAATTCGAGAACGCAGATGAAGGAGCTTTTACTATGAGTATGGATCAAGCAGAAAGTATCTATCTAATGTTCACGAACTGGGAAAAGTGGTGTCGTAAAAATAATAGATATATCCCAGACACAGAAGTAGTACATGAAGACCGTTTACGTACTTCTAACGGCTTTGCAAAGAAGCATGCAATGAGACAGATTATCAATAACCCGAAGTTTATTAATTCCTCTGCACCTGATGCAAAGCTTAAGAAAATGAGACAGAAAGTGAATGCTTTTCTGCAGGAAGGGCGTAAAGTGGTCATCTTCTGTGCGTATGAAGCGCAAACTCAGAAATATGCAGAGGCTTTTGCAGATTTGAATCCTGCTGTTTATACAGGGCAAACTTCAAAGATGCCTGATTGTAAATATAAGAAGGGGGGAACTGAAGGCAGTAGTAATGATTGGATATTGGATGAAAATAATTATCCCATTCCTGACGAAGATGGGGGGCCTATGTCTGCATTGGAATACGAAAGAGTGACATTCCAAAATACAAATAACAGGCGTCTTTTGATTGCTACATACGATGCAGGTGCTGTGGGAACGACATTCACTGCCGGTAAGGCAACTATTTTCGATGATAGTGCGGATGATTGTATTGAAGAAATTCAAGCAGAAGATCGCATCCATCGCATCGATCCTGATCGTATGACGCATGCAGACGTGAAATACTCTAAATTGCAAAGCCGCTATCCGGATAGATTTATTAAAGCCATGAAGAAGAAATGGCTTGTAAGAGAAGGCGAGAATTATAAAGAGTTTGATTCACAAGAGGCGGCTCAGAGGTTTGCAAATCGGCATGATACTGAAGCTGTAAATGCATATGCCCATTTTTTTGCACAGGGAACATATGATCAAGTGCAGGCAGCGAATTTGCGAGTACAACGTGTGAGATTCCATCTGATTAATGATGGAATTGAGGATGAATCGACGCTGAAAGACGGCAATAGGAATTTTGTGGGGATTTAATACTAAGTTAAATATTTTCAAAACACCGCCCCCAACTCCCCTTCCCGGGAAGCCAGAGGCGGTAACGTTTTATTCGTATACTTTTACTGCGCCTTCACATCACTCGTTGCAGCCGGAGCAGCCACTCCGTCTTCCAACGCACCCTCCCGCATCATCGGCATCACATCCGGCCGCTTGCTCATTTCATCCAGCATCTCCTGGCTGAGCGGCACCACCACCTGCTGGCGGTAATACGCATTCGCTGTATCCCCTTCCACATGATCCACTGGGAACACGAGAGACGGAATCAGGAGTTCGTCATTCCGCTGGTTCGTGTAGCGGTAGTACATGGCGTAGGAGATGGTGGGTGTACCGAGGACGACAGTAACCTTCTTTGTCTCCGGTGCCTTTTCTCCTGCGCGTACATTCGCTGCGGGATCGACGTAGTAGTTGTAGTTATCAACGCTGCTCAGGAACTTCTGAATCGCAGCTTCATCTGTGACTCCTGCGTAATCGGACTTGAGGTAACTGTGATCACCAAGACCGTACACGCTCATCACGCGCTTTTCTTTCACGTTGATGGAGATGCTTAAGCCTGTCTTCAGACCGGATTGATCGTAGACAGCTTTGCCATCAATCATCTGCGGGAAGATGACGCGCTGCTGGTCTGGAATGTAGACCAGGGTTTTATCCGTTGCGCGATCATAATCGCGGCGCCAGCTGTTATCGAGTTCGGGTGTGCCGTAGATAGAGAGGTCGATACCGTGATCCTTCGCAAAGGCTTGTGCGATGGCGATGGCATCGGCGTCTTTGAGGACATCGCCGATTTTCACCTGCTGTTCTTTCCAGCATGCTTCGGTCTGGCACTGACTCTGCGGCCACTGTTCGTAGTTCGCATCAATGTTCAGGCTTCCATCGCGCAGGTTCACGTACATGGAGTAGCCGTACTTGGTCTGTTGTGTAAATGAAACGCTATCAATATTCATGCCATCGAAGGAACCCATGTTAATACCGCCCAGGTTCAGGCGATCGGCCAGCGTGGACATGGGGACTTTGATTGCATTGAACTGGCGCTTGAACACAGACACGTTCGGCTGCAGACCGGCAATGGCGCCGCTGTAGACGTAATTGAAGAGGACGGGATTCCACGGCATCATCATCTTTGCATCGCCACCCCCTCCGCCAATGCCATAGGGAGCAACTGCGCTCGTCGCTGCATTCTCCGGACCACCGCCGCCGCTCTGCGGGCGGGAATTACGTTGGTCCATCCCCACAATGGCACTGCCATCGACCGCAACATCGCTCAGGTTTCCAAAGGCATTTTTGCCGGTTGCCTGCACGCTGTTACTGAAGAGCGGCGTGCCGGGTGTCAGAGGTTGCTGATTGGTCATCACGACGGCAACGGGGATAATGACTGCCGCAGTGAGTCCTGCACTGAACAGATACCCGAAGCGCTGCCAGAGCGACGCTGCAGGTTGTTCTTCCAGTGTGGATGCATGTGCACGCAGTTGCATGCGGAGCTTTTGGACGAAGGCATCATCCGGTGCGGAAGATGGATCTTCGGCAATCAGTTTTTCGAGCAGAGGTTTCAGTTCTGCTTCATGAGCCCGGAGGCTCGGGTCAATCTCGTAGAGATCGGCCAGGAATTGTTTGATTGATGTTTTCATAGATAGAATGGGGAGAGAAGAAGCAAAAGTGCGAGAGGAGCTTTTTGGCCATGAGTGGCGCGGAGTGCGCTGAGGGCGCGGGAGAAAATCACCTTCGCGTTCGTTTCGGTTTTACCAGTCAGATCCGCAATTTCCCTGTAGGAGAGTCCTTCCCACATCCGCAGAAGCACAATGTTTCGCTGATCGGGTGTCAGCGTCTGCAGAGCTTTGTGAAGTGCATCTGCCTGCATGTGCCGCTCCGTCCGCAGCTCCGTCATATCTTCCCCCGGGAGATCCCAGACGGTTTCGATATCGATGGTAGGCCGGACTGTGCGGTAGTGGTCAATGAGGGTGTTCCGTGCAATGCGGTAGAGCCATGCGCGGAGTTCCCCTTTTTCGGACTTGAAGGAACGGATTGATTCCATGGCTTTCATGAATGTCACACTGCACAGGTCTTCGGCAATCTCGCGAACGAGGGTGCGCCTGTACAAAAACCGGTAGACGGCATCGACATGCAGCGTATAGAGCTGGTCGAAAGCGGAGAGATTTCCCGCCTGGCATTCTGCAACAGCAGACAATTCAGAAGGTTCCATGGGATGAAAGAAGGTACTGGTAGGTCCTACACAGTGTATTACGAATCGGGAGTGAAATGGTTACAGATTGGTTCAATAGGATAGGCCATTTAATTGACATATTAATAAAATAAGTTATTATAACTTTAATATGACTGAGCAATTCCAAGAGAATCAGGAAGAGCCACCGGATAAAAATATCGAAAGAAGTTATCTTCATTTTTTA
>CAYRQG010000103.1:0-4600 GCA_964426345.1 uncultured Candidatus Peribacteria bacterium | reverse complement strand
TGAATGGCTGGTACACGCTCAAAAGGGACTTCCGCACCCAGATCGCCGCGGGCTACCATGATGCCGTCGCTCGCTTCGATGATGCTGTCGATATTGGCAACAGCCTGGCGTGTTTCAATTTTTGCAATCGTGCGCATGGAACTGCCGTGCTTCTTCAGAAAATCCGACACTTCTTTCATTTCCTCCGCCGTACGGATGAAGGAGAGCGCCACGTAATCCATCTCTTCTTTGATGCCGAGTTCCAGATCGCTCCAGTCTTTTTCCGTCATGGATGGCAGACTGATATCGGCACCCGGAAGATTTACGTGTCTGCGCGATCCAATCTGGCCGTCGTCATTGGATTTTGCGATGACCGAACCGTTCGCTTCAATGGACACCAGTTGAAAGGACATCACGCCATTATCGAGTAGAATACTTTCAGCTTTGGTGACATCTTTTGCAAACTCAGTGTAATTCACGCTGATGACCGGACGTGTTTCTCCGGTGAGAGGAGTCGAACTGAACACCACCTCCTGTCCTTTTGTGATGGGAATCGGTTCGCTCACATCACCTGTGCGGATTTCTGCACCCTTCGTATCGAGCAGAAGTGACACGCAACAATCAAACGTGCGGTTTACTTCTTTCACTGCCTGGATGGTTTTCTGATGTCCTTCCTGTGATCCATGCGAAAAGTTAATGCGGGCAATGTTCATGCCTGCCTGCTGCAAGGCGTGGATTTTTTCGACCGTATCGGAGGAGGGGCCCAGCGTACAAATGATTTTTGTCAGGCGCATGTGGGTATATGAAGTGTGTATAGTGCGTATTCTAGCACAATTCAGCCTGTTTGCCCATGCTTGTTCTGGAAAAAACGGGCAAAGAATGCTATAATAATTGGATTTTATGAACAAACACTCAAATCTCTCCATTGTGTGTATTGCCATCTCGTCTGCCATGATGATGGTGCTTTTTCTGGTGCAGGTGAATGTCATTCTGCAACAGGGGCAGCATCCTACGTTCCAGATGACCAATCAGATTGCGTTTGGGTATGGAGAAGTGTGCGGAAACGGAACGAAGGAATCCGGCGAAGCCTGTGATGATAGCAACACGACGGCAGGAGACGGATGTTCTGCCACCTGTACGATTGAATCCGGATACAGCTGCACCGGTACTACACCAAGCGTCTGTTCGCAGGTGTGTGGAAACGGTATTAAAACCGTGTCCGAAGGATGTGATGACAGCAATACCAACTCAGGTGACGGATGTTCCGCATCATGTGCCGTTGAATCCGGATACAGTTGTACCGGTACCGCCCCAAGCGTCTGTCAGACGGGGTGTGGCGATGGCATTGTGGCAGGTGCAGAAGAATGTGATCCCGATACCGACGGAGAAACGGCTTTGTGTAATAACGATTGTACCCTTGCATCGTGTGGTGACGGAAAGACGAATGCAACTGCCGGTGAAACCTGCGATAACGCAGCAAACAATGCGAACGACAAAGCCTGTAACCTTTTGTGTCACAAAACAACCTGCGGTGACGGAATTCTACAATCTCCCAATGGATTTGGTCAGGCGGAAGCCTGTGAACCTGGTTTTGACGCTACTTGCAGCAATGCCTGCACCCGTGCGTCGGGTATCGGAACCAGTTACACAGCACCCACAGCGGGATCGTCGTCTTCTGCTGTGCGCCTGGCACCTCCCATCAACTGTGGAAATGGTGTGGTGGAGTCGTCCAAAGGTGAACAGTGTGATGCAGGACGGTTCAATGGAATGTCTCCCCAGTGTGACCGCTGGTGTCATACCCAGTACTGCGGTGATTTGATTGTGCAGAAGCAGAACGGTGAAGAATGTGAACCCCCGCATGCGGAAGACGGAACGTATCAGATTCCCCAGTGTGGACATGCATGTACAGTTCCTGTGTGTACGTCTGCCAATGTCTGTGTGGGCGGCTGTAAATGGATCTTCTTACCGCAGTGTCCGGCAGGAGATACTCCTGAACTGTCTTCCGGAGCGGCGTCTGCATCCTCTGCATCGTCTGCATCTTCGGCGGGCTCCTCTGCCAGCATCATCGATATCCAGAGTATTATTGGAGAAGGTATTGAAAACACCACAGGTCCGCTCTCCGGAGAAGTGCCGGCATCGTCCAGTTCCAGTCCACAGAGTGCCATTCTTCCTGTGACCGAGTTCTCCAGTGCCAGTTCGTTTGCACCAGTCTCCACTCCTGTAAATGTCGCCATTCCGGCAGGCTGCGGAGACGGCGTGCTGCAGGCAGGGGAAGAGTGTGACATGGGAGTTGAAAACAGCGATGTGAAGCAGAATGGCTGCCGTCTGAATTGCAAGAAGGCGTCCTGCGGCGATGCTGTGATTGATAGCGGTGAAGAATGTGATCGCGGCTTTGCGAATAACCTGCTCGGTAATGGATGTACACCGAGTTGTAAGATCAGTATTTGTGGAAATAACACGCTGGAACCCGGCGAAGAATGTGACGAAGGAAAGCGCAACTCCCAGTCCAAGCCCGATTCCTGCAGCACGCTGTGTCTCTTGCCGCGCTGCGGAGACGGCATTGTGGACCCGTCGTTTGGAGAAGTGTGTGACAACGGAACCAATAATTCCGATACGATCCCCGGTGCCTGCCGCATGAATTGTGTGCCGGCCTTCTGTGGCGATGGCATTAAAGATGCAGGAGAACAGTGCGATGACGGTCCGAAGGGTTCTTCCATCTGCACGGCACAATGCGCCGTTTCCGCTGATGATTCGTTGCATGGCGCAGCGCCCAAAGCCCCTACTGCCATTGTCAGCAAAGCATCTCCACTGCTCTTCCTCTTCCTGCTCCTGTTGCTCTTTGCGCACAAGTTGCAGAGAATGATGCGGAGATGACATTCTGGTCATCCATAGAGATATCGAGTCTCTCGGTACTTCTGTGTATGATAGGTGAGCATTTCGCGTCCCGGTAGCTCAGATGGATAGAGCGGAAGCCTTCTAAGCTTCAGGTCACTGGTTCGATTCCAGTCCGGGACACCATTCTATTTTCCCCCCCGCCATCTCGCCTTCTCACCTGTTTTGACGCAGATCCAAATCAGCAAGACTGTCAGAAGAATCACATACGGGGAATACCACAGTGCCACTGTGCTGTCGGCCAGGGCATTTTTTGAGTAGGCAGAAACGAGACTGAGGGGTGCAAGCAGAAGAATGATATACCACAGAAGCACCATCCATCCTTCGCGTGATGCGGGATACCATCCATAGCCGTACTGCTTTGCGCGGAACCAGAGCTTCGTCATGCAGGAAGTATACGCCTGTATTGTGCGTGCATATAAAAATCCCCATCGATTCATATCGATGGGGAAAGTGGTGTAGGGGACAGGGTGACTGCTATTCAATCATGCCTGTCCAAATCATTTCCTGAATGTCTGGTTCTTGAGGGTCGATTACGGCACAGACAACGTATTCGTCTTTGAAAATCTGTCTGCCGTCCGTTGCATAGCTTCCGATTATTTTGCAAAAATCTGTGACCTGATGCACTCGCTCCTTTGGCCAACCGCCGGCTATCACTTCAATCTTTTTCCCGATGGAGTTGATGGAGACTTCTCCTCCTTTCGGAAAGCAATTTCTAAAGTTGGAAGCAATATCCTTTAGGCTCTTCTCGATTCCTTTCTTCTTCATGTTCTCGGAAAGCATCTGCCCGTCCACACGTCCGCTTTTTTTGAAGGTGATGTGAAATTCCGGTTGAGTCATAAAGTTTTTTTCCGTGGCCGAGAATATGATGAGCGACATCACTCCTACCATCAGAATCATTTTGCACGGCGTAAAAACGGTGTGTTCCAGTTCATCACAGATCGCGTTCCACTTATTTTGCATGTGCATACCCTCTGCCTTTGGGGAAATGATCAGTAAACCACTATGAGGATTGTATTGTATTCTTGTCTTTTTTGCATCCAAGCTTCCAATGCCGCATGTTTAAAACGGTGTCATTTTTGGCATAGATATGCTATACTCTAGAGGATGGACGAAACACCTATTCCCACACCGACTCCCGACGCTCCCATTCCTCCAAAAAACGATATTGAGGAAAACAAGGATATTGCAGCGCTCGGCTATGCGTGGATTCTGAGTGTGTTTGTCTACTTCTGGAAAAAAGATTCCCCGTTCGTGCGGTTCCATGCGAAGCAGGGGATTGTGCTCTTCATTTTGAGTATCTGCGTATGGATTATTCCCATTGTCGGGCATTTCATTGAGCTCCTTGTTCTGGCTTTCTGTGTGATGGGATTTTTGGGAGCGGCACAGGGGCAGTGGAGAGATCTGCCCATTATTGGCGATATGGCTTCTGGCCGATGGTCACATGTCCGTCAGTCCTGGAAGGATATGGTGCAGACCATCACGCATCTTCTGCATCGCATGCATCCGGCTTCGCCGAAAAAGCCCGCCGCCGATATGTCAGCTTCTGTTGACGAAACGCCTTCAGCGAACGACACTGCACCCGAACCCGAATCTCAATCTCAATCTCAATCTCAATCTCAATCTCAATCTCAATCTCCTTCCTCCTCTCTATGACTCACAAGCGCATCATGCTCAAGCTGTCTGGTGAAGCTCTGTCCACAGACGGAATGGGGCAGGGGATTCATCC
>CAYRQG010000102.1:0-4612 GCA_964426345.1 uncultured Candidatus Peribacteria bacterium | reverse complement strand
GAGCGGCACGTTCACCTTGATCCCTGTTTCGAGCTTGGCAGGCTTGTTGCCGCCTGTTGCGGTGTCACCTTTTACACCGGGAATGGTTTCGACAACCTTCAGATCCACCGTAGGCTTGAGCGTGATGCCGATCGGCTTTTCTTCGAACACCAATGCATCAACTTCATTTCCATCTACCAGGTAGCCGGCTGCATCACCAATCATGTCGGCGGGGAGATCGAACTGATCGTAGTTTTCACTGTCCATGAAGGTGAAGCTGTCGCCACTGCTGTACAGGAACTGCACGCGGCGGCGTCCGACATCGGCAGGCTGAATCTTTTCGCTTCCCTGGAAGTTGCGGGCGATGATGGCACCGGTCTTCAGGTTCTTCAGTTTGCACTGCATGTTCGCCTTGTCCTGGCTTTTGCGGCCGAAAACAGAGGTGAGGACAACGAACGGTTCACCATCGATCTGGATGGCGCGGCCGGGCTTGAGTTCGGTAATTTCGTACATAGGGTTTTGGTGAAAGGGCCGAAATTCTAGCCTGAGAAGGCTATTTGAGTCAAACAGGCTTCCACTGGACGCAGCAGTTTCCTTCTGTGTTTTCGTGCATATCCACTGTTCAATCTGCAAAATGCCGTAAAATATGGTATAATACGTTGATGAAACAAAAACCTTTCATTGAGACCCAGGAGGGAAATCCAGGCAATCAAAATAGTCTCCCCTCATCCAAAAACGGAATGGGTGCTCTGCTGGATATCTTTACATCAAAATTCCAGGGATTATTTGGTAAAAGGAAAGCAAACGTAGAATCCAACGGTGAAGTGGCTTCTGCTATGCCGGCTCCCCTGACAGGAGGCGAAGTCATACGATGGGCTATGCGCAACAAACTCAGCGTGGAAACAGTGCAAAGTCCCGGAACATTGATTGCACAAGGGCAGGCTGCAGAGTCTGTGTACGTGCTCCTGGAACAAGGAGGAAAAGCAGAATACACCCTGGATGAAAATGCCTATCATCTGGCGACTCTTCCCGCAGAAAGTATTGTAGGAGAAATATCTGCTCTGACCGGCGAAACAGCCACAGCAACGGTAACACTGGAAAAGCCCATGAAAGTGCTACGGTTTTCTGCAGAGGAATTCCAGCGCATTACCGAGGATCCTCAACTGAAACAGCGTATTGAACTCCTGATCCAGAAACGCCTCCTGATGTCTGCCGATTTCCGGGAGCGACTACGAATCTATCTGGATGAAAAAGAGGCAGAAAAAATGAACGCCACTCCAAACAAGGAAATGGAAAAAGAACTGAGTCTGGCGCAGGCAATACAGGACGGATTGTCAGAGGATCATCCAATCAGACACGACTTTGATCTGTCGTATATGGTCGGGAATGTTCTGGGCACCAAGAAAATGAATGTCGTCTTCACAAAACTAGGTACCACTACTGGCTACAGTGTAGCAATCACGAGTGACGGGGTGTCCATCAGTATGAAATTTTCGGAAGACGGCAAAACAGGAAAAGATCTTAGTGGCACGATTGATGATGGCAGAGGAGGCGGCATTTATAGCCGTATTCTCCGTTATCTTCTGCGCGGCGTCACGTACATACATTCCAGTATTATTGAAGATAACACCATGGAATTTGTCAGAGCGAACAGACGAGATATAGAAAAAGTGTCGTCATCCGAGCTTGCGGCCAATTCTCCCGTTACTGCAGCGCGAAAGGGATTCATCAGTAACATTAACAGCATGGGCGGACTGACATCCTACCGTGTCGATCCTGTTCTCACACTGATTTTGGATGTGGCCACAGACGTGGAGCGTAGCTTTCTGTATGACGAAAATGACGCACGTTTAATGCGACTCTACGGCACATCGATGGACGAAACTCTCAACCAACTCACAGATATGATGGCCGAGTATCAAAACAGTGATGACTACAGGGCCCTGCCGGATGAAGCCCGTCATTTTTGCAACCTGCAGATCGATCGCATTCAAGAACTACCCAACAAGATCCGTTCGGACCGGAGATTCCACTCACAACGCTCGTAGATTACTGCACGCCTCCGCTTCCGGTCTGCACATCATCCTCTGCAAACTGCTCCACTCTCAAATTCTGGATAGCAGTGCGGACTATCTGGCGGAAGGTTTCGTTGTCTGGCATGTCGCGGTAGAGACGGCGCAGGTAGCGGCCTTCGTCGACGCTGCCCTGAAACTTCTTTATTTCCACGCGCAGTGCGTTGATGCGGCTGTGCGGCATGGTGTAGATATCGAAGACCCGGTGCATGCTGGCACGGACGGCTGTGGAGAGTTCTGCGTCGGACAGACTGGCACTGATAACTGTAGCGGGCGTGCCTGTTGCACTCTCCTGAGACGCAGCTTCCTCGGCAGGCATGTAAGCCGCCAGCTGCAGAGCAATATCCTGGGAGATGGTGCTGCCCGTTGCAGTAGAACCTGCCTGCTTGAGTGCCGCTGCCACAGCAGAGAGGAGCGAGAGTGCTTCTTTGCGGACTTCGGGTTTCAGGACGGAATCGTTGTCGGTCTGGAGGGAGGGCAGGTACGGAGCGAGGGCTTCCAGAGACTGCTTCATTTGTTCGACGTTGTTATTCTGGACTGCCTGTTGCAGGAAATCGAGTGTATCGACCAGGAGCGTACCGCTCACATCACGCTGATCCACCATGTCATTCGGGATTTGAGCACTGGCTTCCAGGACTGCTTTTTTGAGTACATAGAGCTGGCTATCGGGAAGTGCGGCGCTCAGCTGGGCTGCGTTTTCCGCCACCTGCTGCTGGACCAGATACTGCCCGATGCTGTTCCCGGTTCCGGATGCCACTTCAATAAGTGTCTGGCGATATTCATCGAGCGGGATGCTGGCACCGGAATCGCCCTGGAGAATGAGCGCTGCTGCTTCGTTCAGGCGGGTGCCTGCCTGCTGCAATCTCTTCTGCACACGGGCCTCCGGATCGAGCGTGAGAAGCACGTCCACATTTTCCGCAACGCGCTTCACGGAATAGAACGGAGAGTTCGGAAGAATGCCGGCTTCTGCAGCACGACGCTCCTGCTGGAGCTGCGCGAGTTCACGCTGGTGCACGGCATCGCGCTGAAGGTTCTGGGAAACCCAGCTGCCCTTGTAGGCGTCGGCAGGAATTTTCTGCACGGTCATCTTCTGATTTTTGATCATATCCACAGCCTCCCCTGCCACAAGCGCAATGCTCTGGCCATCGTGTGTAACGGTTGCGTGACGGTCCCATGTTTCCACGTGCACCATGGAATCGGTAACATGCACGGATACACTTCCTCCGCGAACAGTGATGGTTCCCAGAGAGGTAGCCACCACAAATCCACGCACCTGATCGGGCAGCAGAGCCTGCAGCCAGACGGTACCGGAGGAAATACTGAGTGTAGGAATGTGCGGCGTGGTGGAGGGCAAATCGGTCACATCATCCAGCGACATAGTCGTGTTGGCACCCAGGCGTACGTTGCCGTCGTCATGCAGCATAAGGGTTGCTTCGCCTTCGTTGGTGCGAAGAGCAACTGCTTCGTGCAGTTCCACTTCCTTGGTAACCTGCTGCCAGAGTCCATGGGACGAGAGCTCCACGCCGGTATCGGAAGGATTCAGGAGTACCGAGGAATCGGCGCTGGATTGCGGTGTCAGAAACAGGAATGGACTGGCGCGCAGTGCAAGAACCACAATGAAAAACGCTGGAAGAACGGAACAGGAACAGGTGGTGCAATGTGTGCAAAAATAGATTCGCGGATGCGTGATTGTGCGGCAGATGCAGGAGACAAGTATGCGCGGATGCGATCAAATGCAGTGCTGAGTCCGGGCAACGCAATGTGCTCGGCAATCTGATTCCAGAGTGTCTTTTTTTGAGCGGCAACAGGAGTCGACTCTTCTTTTGCCACGCGCAGATAGGCAGGACCTTCTATACGGCGCTTCAACAAACTACGGACACGTGCGTGCTGCTCCGTGGAAGGAGTCAGGTCATCGGCCAGCTGTTGGAAACGGGGTTCAAAGTCCATGTTCAGGAGTTAAAACGTGGGAAAACGGCTTCTGTTACGGCTCTTTTCCAAGTTCGGGGGGCAGAACTGCCTCCAATTTGCGTAAAGCCCTCAATTTGAGGATTCTCACCCCTCCTTCGGTCATATGAAGCACTCTGGCTACTTCGCTGTACGGGAGTTCGCTCACATAGGTGAGAAGCAGCACTTCGCGGTAGCGGGCAGGGATCTGATCCAGGGCATGGCGGACCAGTCGCAGTGTGTCATTGCGCTCCAATCGCGATTCTGTGCGGTTAAAACTGTCTGGATCGGCAATCGTTTCCGGAACCTCCTCAAAGCCGCGGGTAGAACGGTAGGTATCGATCACACTGTAGCGCGCAATACGGAAAATCCAGGCTGCAAACGGCACACCACGCTGGATTTTATAGGTATGGAGCTTCTCCCAGGCCTTCACGAAAATATCGGCTGTGGTGTCCTCCGCAATCTCCTTGGGCAAACGAAAGGCGCAGTACCGGTAAACGGGTACAAAGAAGTGATCATAGATGCGCCCGAAAGCGTCTGTATCACCATCCTGGGCCAGAGCGATAAGCTTTTGCAGCTCCGCTTCGTCGAGAAGTGGAGGAATCATGGACTATGAG
>CAYRQG010000101.1:0-4621 GCA_964426345.1 uncultured Candidatus Peribacteria bacterium | reverse complement strand
AATGGTCGCAATAATATCGCCTCGTGATGCTTTAAAACCTGTCTCACGAGCAAAGTTTGGACCTTTCATTTTTTCACCGATGAGTTCCACTTTGTGTGCATGATACTTGCGTGCAATTTTTTCCGTATTATCTTGACTGTTATTGTCGACCACAATCACTTCCAGCAACTCCGGGATATCATGCTTGATGATGCTCTGCAGACAGGCATCGAGATATTTCTCTTCATTGAATGCCGGAATAATAATACTGATGGTCATACGGATTTGGCTTTCAATTGATCGCGCAGAAACCGGCGCCGTAACACAAAGGAGAATACTGCGTACCCTATAATGACGGCAATCAAAACACCAGCAACGACATACTCTACGTAGTGGATACGTCCAATCAGGACTTCATATGATTCTCCGGAATAGTATCCGATGGCAAAGAGAATGACGTACTGTGCCATGGTGATGCTCAGTGTATAAATCAGATACCGGTAAAAGGGGAGCCGGACAACCCCTGCGCTCATGAGGAGCGGTAAGCTGAACCCATAGGCCCACTTGGATACGATCATCGATTTAAAGGTATGTTTTTTCCAAAGAGTATCAATCCTGGACACACTCTTTGGGCCTAGTCCAATAGTGTGACCGTATTTTTCAAGAAAGGCCCGTGCATTCGTTCTGCTGCCCAAAAGGTAATAGATAGTATCGGGAATCAGATCACAGAGAAGAAGCATCAGGTAGGTTGGGATAATTTCCAGATACCCCAATGCGGTTAAGAGTCCTGCCAATAATGCAACAACAGGACCTCCCACCAAGAGCGCAAGCGGCACAAACATCCAGTACTTATACGT
Organism: uncultured Candidatus Peribacteria bacterium; assembly: GCA_964426345.1. Taxonomy (GTDB): domain Bacteria; phylum Patescibacteriota; class Gracilibacteria; order Peribacterales; family Peribacteraceae; genus CALREJ01. The sequence continues at coordinate 3,785 of CAYRQG010000101.1, read as the reverse complement.
AATCAGGATCTGGAGAATGAAAGCGGATGTCATAGATTAACGGATGTCTCTATATTTTTTTGTGACAGGTTTATGGAGCAGTGCTTCCGAAAGGAAATTGCCGATATAAAGCGCACCCGTATGAATCAGTCCTTGTTCAGACAGACGGCGTCCGGAGGATTGAACACAGAAGCGGCGGTTGAAATGCATATTGCCGCAGGAATGAAGACGCCGCGCGATATCGGTGTCTTCTCCGTAGAACGCAATCGTTGTATCAAAACCATTGATGGAAAGAAGGGCATCGCGCTTGGCGACGAAGTTTCCACCAATCACCATATACTTTGTGAGTTTGTAGGTAGGCACCACCACCACTTTCCAATAAAGACGCACGCACAGTTGCTGCCAATCCGGAATATCAAAAAATTCATACGGACCACTCAGGCACACTGCGTTTACATCTGCATTAAAAGCATCATTGATTTGCGTAAACCAGTCGTGCGGTACGCGGCTATCGGCATCAATATACGCAAGAAGCGATCCAGTTGATGCCTCAAGTCCACGCTGACGGGCGGCGGTTAATCCTTTCTTCGGCTCATGCACCACTTTCACACGCGGAAATGCCGCAGCTACGGATGCAGTTGCATCGGTACTCGCGTTATCGACCACAATGATTTCCACCACATTGGAGGACGCCGCATCCAAAATACTTCGAATGCAGTCGCCAATATAATGCTCCTCATTAAATGCGGGGATGATGACGCTAATAGTGTGCATACAGCGCACAGCGTAGCATACAACGCAAGGTTTGTTCTATGTTTGAGCAGGGTTATGAGAGGATTGGCAAGTACGAAACGAGGATGGTGCCGCCACCCGGACTTGAACCGGGAAGACCTTTTACGGTCAGGAGATTTTAAGTCTCCCGTGTTTACCATTTCACCACAGCGGCTTGAACGCGGGTTCGAATTCGGGTTTGGATTCCAGAAATGTCGAACAAATGAATTCTACCCGAACCCGAACCCCAACCCCAACCCGAAACTTTAAATCGGCAGCATCTCCATCTTTGTCTTCGGCGCACTGTTTTCTGTAGCGCGCTCGCCAACAGTCATCGGGTTGCCGGTCACCGGATCGATCTCCTGCGCGTTGATAATCAAGCGGCGTAAGGTTGTTCCAACCGGGGTACAGGTCATCAGGCTGCCTACACGCTTACTGACAGGCTGATCGAGTACTGTCACATCGCTGGGACGGATTTCCTTGGTATCTGTTACAACGTAGCGGTATTTGTCTCCTCCGTAGTAGACCCAGTATTCATCACCGGTTTTCAGTTCTCCCAGGCGGGCAAAGACCGATTTATACTTTCCCGGAGCCCAGGGGAAATAGGAGCTGTGGCCTGTGACGAAGAAGTTACCCGCCTGCCCCGGACGTGCGGTTCCCGGATAGTGGACCACGCCATTCTGAAGTCCGCTCTGAATATCTTCCTCAAGACCCTTCCAGTCTTCCTTCAGGAGATTGGTATTGGGCGGAATCACAATTGGAACGTTCAAATCGAGCTTGGGGATAATGAGGCGGTCTTCGGGTGGGCCGACATCAGGCAAAAACGCAACAAGGGAATTGTCGTCGTTCCCGGCTGTTGCGAGGGATGGAATTTTCTTGAGCTTATCCGCCAGGGATGAATCGAGCTCTGAGGTCAGCTTCTTTCCAGCCGTAATATCGGCCAGTGGATCAACATAGGAATGTGCGATACTCCAGAAGCTCTGGAAGTTGAGCGAGACAAAGAGCACCACAAAGAGAGATGCAAATGTTCCCCCGAAGCGCACGGTATCCAGCAAGAACAGTGTACCGCGCCCGTACTGCTTTGGCTTGTTATGGCGTCCCGGTACCCAGACAGGCTGGGTCATACATCCCCACAAACGCAGAGCGCCGTCTTTGCAGGTTTGCACAATGCTCTTACTGGTACGAATGCCATCAACAATACTTGTCTGATACTGGCGACTGCCTTCTGCAATCAGTTCGTTGGTTACGGCAAACATCTGTTCGCGCACATCGTTCCAGACATGTGTCGGGGCAGTCTCAATGCGCAGTTCGTCGTTTTCATCTCCAGCACTGAGCATCGCAAGAATCGGATCCTCATAGAGAGCCGTGACTGTCTCCTCTTCCTCGAAAGGATCTTTCACTGTTTCTTTCTGCACATGCTCCACAAAAGAAAGGAGATGAGCAGCCGATTCTTCCTCCTCCAATGAATCTGTGGCGGTCCACGGAAGTGTCAGACTGTTTTCAAGTTCTGGCGAATACCACAAACCTTCTTCCATATCTTGTACGTCCGCCTCCTCTCGAACGACACGAAACATTTCTTCGTGCTGATCGGTCTTCCGTGCGCCGGGAAGAATAATATTACCGTCGCTATCGACGATTGCCCGGTGGTTGGCGTCATGTGAAGGTATCAAGACAGTATAGCGGAAAACAGCTCTTTTTGCACGGGGAAGAAAGAGTATAGCACGGAATACTTTCCAGATATGTCAGGTTCTTTAGACACGTCCGACCATAACTGCACCGCCGACGACTTCCTGGCCTCTATAAAAGACCAGTGACTGCCCAGGAGCGATGGGGGCCTCCTGTCCGGAAAAAGAAAATACACCTTTTTTTCCGTTGTACGTCAATACACCATTTTTGCGTGGAGAGAGAGAACGGAGGCGGCAATCAAAGCTCACAGACTCATTTTCCGGGGGCTGCCAGGATACCCAGTGGATGTCCTGCAGTTCCACGCCCGCAATCATTTCCTCGCCACGCTCCGCCACAATCAGTTCATTGGCTGCAGCATTCTTTGCAACCACTTCCAGAGGAATGCTGAGCCCGCCAATACCCAGTCCGCGACGCTGTCCGATTGTATAGAGAGGCAAACCCGTGTGCGTACCCACAACCGTTCCATCACGTCGTACAATTTTTCCGGGCTGGAGTGCATCACTCAGGTAACGCTTCAAAAATTCTCCCGGCGATTTTTCCGGGAAGAAGCAGAGATCCTGACTCTCGCGATATTCTTCATCAAACGGAACACCGTAATGCGCGCCCAGCGCATACACATCACTCTTCTGCATCCCGCCCAGCGGAAACATCACCACCGATAACTGTTCCTGTGTGAGTCCGTACAGAAAGTAACTCTGATCCTTCGAACTGTCTGTCGCCTCCAGGAGCAAACGACGGACGGTTCCGTCATTACACTCTTCAGTGGCAATGCGTGCATAGTGACCGGTAGCAAGACGCTCGCAGCCGTACTCTTTCATAATTTCCAGAAGCTTTCCGAATTTGATGGTGCGGTTACAACGGATGCACGGATTGGGGGTCAGGCCATGACGGTAACCATCCAGAAAAGGATCGACCACTTCTTCTTTAAATTCTTTCTCCAGATCCACAATGTGATACGGAATACCAAGGGTCATGGCAGTCGTTCGTGCGCGGGACGCAGTTTGCGCATTGCAACACTTGGTCGGAAGAATCTGGGCAATGCTGGGAGCCAGCGGATCGGTCCAGAGCGTGAAGCGCACGCCCACCAGTTCGTGGCCCTGCTCTTTGAGCATATGTGCGACCACACTGCTATCAATACCACCGGAGAGGGCAACGAGAATTTTCATCGAGCGCCTATTCTACAATAAATCGACACGTATTTCTCGACAGAAAAGCGACTAATGCTATAGTGCAGCCAATGGACAAACTACGTGAATTTATCGCACATGCACGCAAAAAAGGCATGGATCATGCAACCATTCGTATGCTGCTTTTGTCTGCAGGCTGGAAAGAGAAGGATATAGCCGAAG
>CAYRQG010000100.1:0-4720 GCA_964426345.1 uncultured Candidatus Peribacteria bacterium | reverse complement strand
AAACTTCTGCTTTTCATCCCCACACAGCACGCGCTGGAGGGGCAGAAGAAAATGCAGTTGCTGCAGCCGAAGCTGGAAGCAGTGAAGAAACAGTACAAGGATAACCCGACCAAGATGCAGGAAGAAACCATGCGCCTCTGGAAAGAGCACGGCGTGAATCCCCTGCAGTCCTGCTTGCCCATCCTGATTCAGTTCCCGGTTCTGATTGGACTCTTCTATGTAATCCGCGATGGCTCCAACCTGGCACTCTCGCACGATATGATTTATCCGGTGTATCAGAATCTCTCCTGGAACTTTGGTACGAACTTCCTGGGACTGGATCTCACACAGCCAAACATGTGGAGCTTCCCACCGCTTCTGGTCATCCTCCAGTTCATCCAGATGTGGCTGAGCTTCAAAATTGCGGACAAAAAGAAGGCGAAGCAGATTGAGAAAGCGGAGGTGGCAACCGGCATGGAAATGCAGCAGAAGATTATGCTCTATGTGTTGCCGCTGATGATTGGATACTTCGCAATCAAATTCCCATCTGCTGTGTCCCTCTACTGGGGAATCTCCACGATTTTTGCCATCGGGCAGCAGATTATTGTGAACCGCGAGCATATTAAGGCTTGATCGGGTTTGGGTTGGGGTTCGGGTTCGTACAATTGAAAACCCCAACCCGAACCCCAACCCAAAAATCTTTCATAGTCGCCTATTCTTCGTGTACTCTGCCCTCCAACATGTCTTCTCTTACTTCTGATGACGTCCGGCACATTGCCAAACTCGCACGCCTGAATCTGCAGGACAGCGAGGTGGAACGCTATGCCGGCGAGCTCAGCAAGAGTTTTGGCTATATCGAGCGCCTGGGTGAAGTAGATACAAAAGGTGTGGAGCCCACAGAGCAGGTGACAGGACTCGTCAACAGCCTGCGCACCGATGAAATCACACCGCAGATTGCATCGCCCGATGCGCTTCTTGCCACAAGTGCTTTGCCGATTGTGGATCATCAAATAGAAACGCCTTCTGCACACGGTTAAATCTTTTTCAAGAATCCCATAACGCATAACCCGTAACCCATAACGAATGCTGAATACTCTGACCATCACCGAAGCACACGATAAGCTGCGCTCCAAGGAGATCTCCGCGGAGGACATCGTGAAGGACTCCATTGCACGCATAGAGGCAGTGGATGGTCAGCTGAATGCAGTGGTATACCGGAATTTTGAGAGAGCCCTTGATCAAGCCAAAAAAATAGATGTAGCGGGTGATTTTTCCAATCCCCTGTCGGGTATCCCCTATCTGGCGAAAGATGTGTACTGCGAAGAAGGCGTTCCCACCACTGCTTGCAGCAATATACTGCGGAAAAAAGACTACTGTCCCCCATTCGACTCCACTACCACCAAGCGCCTGAAGGCTGCTGGTGCTATCAGCATAGGAAAAGTGAACACCGATGAGTTCACCATGGGAGCCTCCACGGAGACCTCCTGCTATGGCGTTACACGCAATCCCTGGGATACATCCCGCGTTGCTGGAGGATCATCAGGAGGATCGGCGGCGGCGGTCAGTGCCGATGAATGTCTCTTTGCCCTTGGTACCGATACCGGAGGATCCATTCGCCAGCCTGCCGGGTACTGCAATATTGCAGGACTGCGCACCACCTACGGCCGCACCAGCCGCTTTGGCGTCATGAGCATGGCGAGCTCGCTCGATACGATTGGCCCTATGGGAAAGAGCGTGGAAGATTTGGCAATTATCCTGCAGGCCATTGCTGGCAAAGATCCCATGGATGCCACTACCAGCAGCGAACCAGTCCCCGACTACCGTGCAGCCCTTACGGGTGATGTGAAGGGACTGAAGATCGGACTCCCCCGCGAGTACTTTGCCGAAGGCCTCCATCCGGAAACCGAGAAGGCAGTGCGTGACGCTGCGAAGCTGTATGAATCCATGGGCGCCACTCTGGTGGATATCAGTCTCCCCTACACCAAATACGCCGTTGCCACCTACTACGTGATCACCCCATGTGAAGTAAGCTCCAACATGGCCCGCTACGATGGTATCCGCTACGGCCACACTGCAGAAAACCCGGAATCATTGATTGCCTACTATGAGCAGGCCCGCAGCGAAGGCTTTGGAGCCGAAGTGAAGCGCCGCATTATGATTGGAACCTACGCACTCTCCGCGGGATACTTTGATGCGTATTACCGCCAAGCACAGAAAGTGCGCACCCTCATCAAGAAGGACTTCGAGGAGGCCTTCACGAAGGTCGATGTCATTCTCTCCCCCGTATCCCCCACTCCAGCCTTTAGCGTGGGAGCTCATGCCAATGATCCGGTGGCGATGTACCTGGAGGATGTGTATCTGTGTGCCCAGCCCATGGCCGGTATCCCCTGCCTGTCCATTCCTTGCGGATTTAGCTCCAATAACCTGCCAATAGGCCTCCAGTTAATGGGTCCGCACTGGGGGGAAGCGACTATTTTGAATGCAGCGCATGCGTTTGAGAAAGAGACGGAGTGGCACTCGAAGAAACCGACTCTTTGAGAGGTTTAAAAGGTGACCTATGTGTCCAAAGGGGCCGACGTTTTTGAAACAGCTTTTCTCTTTTAAGAAAGCCATTTTTAATAGTTACTTTGGTCCCCTTGGCCCCCTTTGTCACCTTTAAATCACCCTCAGTAACTCTATTCTCTTGGCAAAGAAGAATTTTTCCCTATTATGCCGGGGCTTCTTTCCCGTCCCCCATTTTCTCCTATGGCGTACTCTCTCCTCCGTCGCTTGTATCTCTTCTCAGATACCTACGGACGCAGCAAGAACCCGTTTTTACAGGATGACGCCGATGCCCTGATTTCGACAGACTTCCGCAGCACACCACTCGAAACGGTCCGCCGCGAGTTCGATATCTACGGACGTGAAAGCATTGTGGAGCACGTGCTCCGCATGGTGATTACCCTGAACAACAACACGAAGAACTCTCCGTATCTGCCCCAGGCTGTGAAAGATGAGTTTGCGCAGACGACCACCGGAATCTTCATCAACTCCGCCCCCCGCCTCACCCGCGAGAACGGTAGCCCCTTCTACGTGGCTACAGTGGATAACATCCGCATTGTGACCACCAGCCTCACCTGCCTCTCGACCATCAAGGACAAGATCCAGAGCCTGAAGCACCTCGATAACGACAAGAACATCATCTACGGAAACACCGAACAGTTCCGCAGTAGCTACACACCCTTCCTGCTCCACCCGGATCACGGAATCGATTTGGTGGAGGACTCCATCGATATCATCCCGGATTACCCGGAGGACAAGTGGGAACTGGCCTACGTCGACCGCTTCGGAAACATGGTGACCTACACCAAGAACGTGGAGAAGAAGTGGGCAGAAATTATGTCCCGTGCCGATGCCAATAAGACCCTGAAGCTGATTGTTGGAAACGTGAGCCAGACTGTGTTCCTGGGAACCAGCCTGAAAGACGCCGATCCAGGAGCACTCGTGGTCTACAAGAACCACGATATCGATATCCTGCGCAAATGGATGGCCGACGAAGACAGTTACACACGCCTCTACCGCTCCAGCTACCTGCAATTCAGTAAGCCGGATGTGGGTGCAGCCATCAAGATTGCCGACTAATTCTCTCTGACATTCAAAAAGCCCTGATATGCATCGGGGCTTTTTTTGTGTCATGCTGAGCCCGTCGAAGCATGTCTACAAATTAGCCGTTTTCACTCTTCGACGAGCTCAGAGTGACACTTACAGCGTTGGCTTATAGTTCGCGATATCAATCGTGATGCGCGCAGCGCCACTCTCCATGGAGGCCTTCGCCACTGCAGCGGAGACAGTAGTCATCAGGCGAGGATCGAAGGGCTTTGGGAGGATATAATCCGCCCCAAAACTCAGTGACGGAAGATTATAGGTCTCCAGCACTGATGCAGGCACCTCTTCCCGGGCCAACCCTGCCAGCGCATGCACTGCTGCAACCTTCATGGCTTCGTTGATACTCGTGGCACGCGTATCGAGCGCTCCGCGGAACAGGAAGGGGAAACACATCACGTTATTAATCTGATTTGGGTTATCACTCCGTCCTGTTGCCATTATCACATCGGGACGCACGGTCTTTGCTGTCTGGTAGGGGATTTCTGGTTCGGGATTGGCCAGCGCAAACACAATCGGCTGCGGAGCCATGCTGAGGAGCATTTCTTCAGTGAGCGCGCCTGCTTTGGACACACCAATGAAGACATCGGCGCCTTTCAGCGCATCGGCCAACGTACGGGCATCTGTAGCGCGAGCGAAGGGGAGTTTGTATTCGTTGACGCCCTCCTGGCGGCCTTCATAGATGACGCCCTGGGAATCGCAGAGTGTAAGTCGATCCTTCGGCGAGCCCAGCGCCAAGAGCATTTCTGCAATCGCAATACCCGCAGCTCCGGCACCATTCACCACAATGGAGGCATTCTGGAGACTCCGGGAGTTCAGCTGGAGGGCATTGAGGAGTCCGGCACCTGCCACGACCGCTGTGCCATGCTGATCGTCATGAAACACGGGAATCGACATCCGTTTCTTGAGTTCGCGCTCGATGATGAAGCACTCCGGCGCTTTGATGTCCTCCAGATTGATCGCGCCAAAACTGGGCTCCATCAATTCCACTGCGTCAATAAACTTCTGTGGATCTTCTGTCTTCAGTTCAATGTCGATACTGTCGATACCAGCAAAGCGCTTAAAAAGAACCGCCTTGCCCTCCATAACGGGCTTGGAG
>CAYRQG010000099.1:1450-4760 GCA_964426345.1 uncultured Candidatus Peribacteria bacterium | reverse complement strand
AGCATTCCTTGTCGAAGAGCAAAAATCATTTTGTCGCTGTTGAAGATGTAGATGCTGTTTTTCTTCGCCATGTTCGGCACGGCGGCAGCAAGCCAGTCTTTCGTAAATGCGTGATATTCCTCATCGCTTTGTTCGTGATCGTTAGCGATCACTTCATGATGTTGTCCTCCCAAGAATCCACGCTTACCCTCGACGTAAGCAATCGCGTAAGGTGGATCTGTGAGAATGAGTTCCACGCGGTCTTTCCCGAGTAACTTTTTGATCAGCTCAGTATCGCGGCAATCGCCGCATGCAAGACGGTGTTCTCCGAGTTGGAAAATATCGCCCGTGGTGATCGTATTTTTACTCATGATTTGAGGAGGGAAGCTTTGTTACCTGTCGCGGCTTCGTAGCGCCGGACGATCAAATCGCAGAACACGGGTTCGATCTCCATGAGAAAGGCTTTGCGCTTGAGCTGGTCGCACGCAATGAGCGTTGATCCACTGCCTGCCGTCAGATCCAGTACGCAATCGCCGGGCTTCGTACATCGGCGCAGCGGCTTCTCGTGGAGCGTTACAGGCTTCTGTGTTGGATGCTCGTACTCGCTGCCATGGAGTCGTTTACAGAGCCACAGATCCAGAAGATCCACGATATCGTCGATTGTGCGGTTGCCGCTGCCCACTTCCTTGTTCATCACTTCGTTCAGGTTCTGTACGCGCTCCGAGAGATATGGCGACCCGCGTACGCCGTAGACACAAGGTTCGTATGCCTTCGAGAAGGCGATCTGCGGGGTCATATTTGCATTATTTTTTACCCAGAGACATGTACGGCGGTATCCAATCCCTAAGTCGCTGTAGAGCTTCTGAAGAAGACCAACGTATTTTTGATCACACCAGAAGAAATAGTGGGCATCCGGTGCCGCGACACCGATGGCATGCTGAATCAGGGTTGAGAGGAAAGTCTCGTACTCATCGTCGGTCTTCGCATCATTCGTTTTGCCGCCGTACTGCTTGGCGTTGGAAATTCCTTTGTTGTAGTCGAGATCAATGTTGTACGGAACATCTGTGTAGATCATGTCGATCTTGTCCTTGCCGACAAGCCGCTTCACGGCATCACTATCCATCGCATCACCACACAGAAGGCGGTGCGGTCCAAGCTGGTACAAATCGCCTGGCTTGGTCTTGGGCGTTTTGATTTTCTCCAGCTCGGCATCCTCGTCGAACTGGTCGTCTTTTGTTTCCAGCGCATCGTCCCAAATGTGTGACAGGTCTGTGTCACCGAAGCCCACATCGAGCAGCAGTTCCATCTCGAATGCTTTGAGCTTCTCAAAGTCCCACTCGCCTGTGTTGCGGTTGAGCCGCAAGTTCAGCTCTTTCTCACGTTCGATATCGGGAATGTCCACGTACACGACTGGAACCGTCTTATGACCGAGATGTTTTGCAGCTGCGAGCCGCATGTGACCGCCGATGACAATTCCGTGACGGTTCTTCGCTCCGTTGGCGATGACCGGATCAAGGAACCCGAATTTGCGGATACTTTCACACAGCCGTTCGAGTGCCGCGTCATCCCAAGTCCTTGGGTTGTAATCCGCAGGGAAAAGATCAGAAATATTGCTCAGTATGATGCGTGGCTCTTGCCGCGCATCGGTTGAAGTAGAGCGTTGGCGTTTCATAGAAAGAGAGCTTCATAAGAAATAAGAAGGTAATGCCCTCGCGCCGTGCACGGCGGTCGGGTGGTAAATATTGCTTGCTCAGTTTGGCCGGGTATTACTCTCCGGCAGATTCAGCATATCCAAATCCAATTTTAGAGCAAGCGTTTTATGGCTTCTGTTAGCGGAAAGTTGTAGAGTATTGTCAAAAGTTGTCGAAAAAAACGGTAGAGGATTGTCAAATGAAACGATGAGGGTCGCATCAGCAAGCCATGTCTGCAAAATCAGTGAAAAGTAGTGACTTGGCAGATAGATACTCTTGCTTTCAGTGTTCTTCTATTTTGTACATTATTAACGGTTTACCATCTTAGTAAAAAAATATAACATTCATGTATGGATTTTTTGCAATCATACACATTTACCGTCGTTGATTTCCTTTCAGGCCTCACCGTGCTGGCACAAGTGTTTACAGCGGTTCTCTTGGCATTTCTTCTTAAAGATGTTTTTACGAGGTCGAATGGAAAGGTATGCCAATGGATATCTCGGCATGGCTTGCTGCTGATGTTCATCGTCGCTCTGACAGCAACCTGCGGTAGTCTATTCTTTTCAGAGATCGCCGGATGGACGCCCTGCAAAGACTGCTGGCTGCAGCGCATCGTCATGTATCCGCAAGTGGTGCTGCTAGGCATCGCACTCTGGAAGCGAGATACGAAAATCGCGCCGTACATCCTTGCTCTCTGTCTGATCGGCATCGTCCTCTCGACCAGCCATTACATTGAGCAGGTACAGGCGGCGCTCCAGCCCGTTCCGAAAGAGAACGGTGTGAATGCACTGCTTAAGCCCTGTGATTCGAGCGGCATATCCTGCGCTTCGACACAGATACACTTCACCTTCGGCTACATCACGATTCCCATGATGGCTCTTACCGCATTCGCACTGAATGGCCTTGGTTCCTTTGTGATGATGAGAACGGCAAAACGCACTACATAGCCCATTTGCGTTGATTTATATACCCCTAGGGGGTATACTATATCTATGCCACACATCATCCGAGACAAGCAGAAACTTCTCAATCGTACCAAACGCATACGAGGGCAGGTTGATGCTATCGAAAAAGCCCTTCAAGAAGATCAGGACTGCATTGCGACACTCCAAACACTTGTAGCATGTCAGGGCGCTCTCAAGAGCCTCATGTCAGAAATTATTGAGGATCACGTCCGTTCGCACGTTGTCGATCCAGCCGATCAGCCGAGTGCCAAACAATCGGCAGCAGCAGAAGAGCTTATTGAAGTCATCAAATCCTATCTCAAATAATCGTATGGCAACTGCATCTTGCTGCGATCACTGCGCTGTATCTCCAAAGAAACAGACTGGCTCTGTCTCGCAGGCAATGCTGTGGAAAGATGCAAAGTTCCGCTTCCTGTTTTTGGCGCTCATCATCGTTTTGCCGTTTGAGTTTCTTTCGCTGAAATCCATTCATCTTTCTCCGTGGATTGAGCTGCCACTGTTTCTTGGACTCATCGCATGGTTTGGCTGGCCTGTCTTTTTGAGTGGCATAAAGAGCCTCATGAAGCTCAACTTCGGCAATATCAATCTCCTCATGACCATCGCCGTTCTTGGAGCGCTGTATCTCGGTGAAAATGAGGAGGCAGTCATCATCACGATTCTCTTTGCGCTGGGAGA
>CAYRQG010000099.1:0-1439 GCA_964426345.1 uncultured Candidatus Peribacteria bacterium | reverse complement strand
CGCTTTGGACAGTCTGGGAGAAAGCACTCCGAAGACGGCACAATTAAAGGATTCAAAGGAGAAGCTACCCATTGAGCAAGTCAAGATCGGAGACATCATCACGGTCTTCCCCGGCGATCAGATCCCGCTCGATGGAGAAATCATCAAAGGCACATCACTCATTGATGAGGCGACAATCACGGGCGAGCCGTTACCGAAAAACAAAGGTGAAGGTGATACCATCTATGCTGCGACGTTCAATGGAGATGGATATCTAGAGATCAGGGTCACCAAAATATCCACGGACACCACTCTCGCAAAGATTATTCATCTCACCTACGAATCGGCGGAGAAGAAGGCGGCCAGCCAGAAGTTCATCGAGCAATTTTCGAAGTACTACACACCGACCATCATCATCTTGTCGCTTCTGATTACAGTCGTTCCCGTCTTTGTCTTCCATCAACCTCTACAGCCGTGGCTCCTACGCGCATTGAGCCTTCTTGTGATCGCTTGCCCCTGCGCCCTCGTCATCTCAACCCCTGTTGCCGTCTTCTCTGCCATCGGCAATGCCACGAAGCGCGGCATTCTTGTGAAGGGAGGACAATTCATGGAAGCCATGGGAAAGATAAAGGCCATTGCGCTTGATAAGACGAGGACGCTCACGAAGGGTGAGCCGATTGTTTCAGACATCATTGCGTTCAATGGCTACAGCCAAGAAGAAGTGATTGCCTGTGCCGCAGGTATGGAAGTCTTCTCCAAGCACCCCGTGGCCAAGAGCATCACGGACAAGGCCAAGGAATTGAACCTCGATACTCATGCCTTCGAGAACTTCCAGTCTGTAATGGGAAAAGGCGTGAAGGGTGACTGTCTGGTATGCACGGATCGGCATCACTGTCTGGGCGCACGGAAGTTCGTAGCAGAAGAGCATCCGATGGATGAAGAAGTCTTGAAGCAGGTAGATGAATTCGAGGCGCAAGGCAAAACCACGATCATCATGAGCACCGACGGAAAGGTGAAAGGCGTGATCGGCATAACTGATGCGATCCGACCGGAAAGCAAAGAAATGATCGCCACTCTCAAAAAGCTGGGTATCCATGCAGCAATACTCACAGGAGATAACAAGGCATCAGCTCAATATGTTGCGAAGGCTCTGGGCATCGAGGAAGTACATGCGGAATTATTGCCGGAGGCGAAAGTAGAGGAACTGAAAATGGGAGCAGTCGGCTCGGATATCGCCATGGAAAACTCTGATATTGCTCTGATGACCACGAATCTTGAACTCCTGCCTTTCTTAGTTCGCCTAGGCAGGGCATGTGAAGGAAAAATCCGTTTCAATGTGGCCGCTGCGATTGCAATCAAACTTCTCTTTATCGCGCTCGCATTGAGCGGTCATAGCAATCTGGCACTCGCTATCTTTGCGGATGTGGGAGTGACAGTGCTGGTGATTCTCAATAGCTTGC
>CAYRQG010000098.1:1356-4766 GCA_964426345.1 uncultured Candidatus Peribacteria bacterium | reverse complement strand
CAGCCTCTGGCACTTTGTTGTCAGCAAAGCCTGCGTTGATCAGGCTTTCTTCAACGAGAGTTTCTACTCGATCCACAGAAATAGTCCAGATGAGCACTTCATCTTCACGCAATTGTCCCAAGACCTGCAACACTGAAACGTTTGTCCGAATCAATTGTCGACATTTGCGTGCGCGACAATTGCGGTGGAGAAACTCGATCTTTTCAGCCTCTGACATGGGCTGCTGCATGTTTGGTGTCGAAACCGGGGCGTCGTGACTCATTCTAAAAACTCCTTTACTTGTGATCGGCGGTGCAAAAGACCTTCTTTCGCTAAGAATAATATACAATTATTATTTTATTTGTCAAATATGGTTTACAGCTATTTACGATATGATTCTCGTATGCACCACTACCAACTCCTCCCCGCCACCTCCGATTCCGACTTCACCCAAAAAGCCGCGGAGTGGATCTCGCACCGCATGAAGCGCGCCATTGCTGATCGCGGCCAGTGCATCATTGCGCTCTCTGGCGGATCAACACCGCGCCCTGTGTACGATGCGCTCGGACGCGAGGATATTGATTGGTCGAACGTGTTCGTGCATCTCATTGATGAACGCTACGTTCCCGCCCACCACCAGGACAGCAACCAGCGCCTGGTGCGCGATACCCTGCTCTATAACGCGCGTATTCCGGAGAGCAATCTTGTCTTCCCGGATACCACACTGCCATTGGATGAATGTGTGCAGGATTACGAAGGCAAAGTGCATGCGCTCTGGGCAGATCATATGACCGATGTCTGCGTACTAGGAATGGGGGATGACGGACACATTGCCTCGCTCTTCCCGCCTCTCCAGCCGCACATGATGGATGAAACGCGCATTGTCATTCACACCACCACCGATCGCTTTGTGATTCACGATCGTATTACGCTGACCCTCAACCCGATTGCAGCCTCCAGTTCACATGTATTTTTGCTGACAGGTGCAGATAAAAAGAAGACGTGGGATGAGCTCTTCACGAGCGCCGATACAGAAAATCGCTGGCCCGCGAAGCGCATATTGGCGCAGGAAGATGTGGCGGCGATTACGCTTTGGTAATTAACGTGCCATTCCTGTCTGCAATTCCTCTGCCATCACGAGTGCTGCCTTTCGTGCCTCATCCTGCCAGTCATTTTTGCTGGATGCGTAAATAATGCTCCGTGCTGCGTTCACAATCGCTCCGGTGCCATCGGGCAGGAATCCATGGAGAACGTCTTCTACAGTGCCTCCCTGTGCGCCGTAGCCTGGTATAAGGAAAGGGATGTGCGGCATGATGGTGCGCAGGTATTTCATTTCTTCCGGATACGTGGCACCCACCACTGCTCCCACAAAACTCAAATTCGTTTCCGGACCAATGTGATGCATGCCCCATCCTTCGGTGAGTTGAGCAACGTATTCGTGCACCACTTCATCACCAATTGGCAGATCCTGCAGATCGCCCGAGCTATCGTTGCTTGTTTTCACCAGTACAAAAATTCCTTTGTCATTCTGCGCACAGCGCTCAATGAACGGCGTGATCCCATCGGAGCCCAAGTACGGCGTCACGGTGAGCGCATCGACGGGACTTCCTTTGAAGAGATAGGCATCGGCATAGGCGTCGCAGGTGGAGCCAATATCGTTTCTCTTTCCATCGGCAATCACGAGCAGCCCTTTGGATTTGGCATAGTCACACGTATCCCAGAATGCTTTCATTCCTTCCCAACCAAGCAACTCGTAGTAGGCAAGCTGCGGCTTCACACAGGCAGCAATATCAAACGTGGCATCGATGATACCTTTATTGAATGCAAGCACGCCGGCTGCATCGCGCGTGATTCCTTCCGGCAATTTACTGAGTGCAGGATCGAGCCCTACGCATACGGGTGATTTTGCTTTGGAGGCCGCCGTCAGTGAATCCGCGAAGTGCATTACCGTGCATTCTATTCAAATCCAAGGTTTTGTCGATACTGAAGCGCTTCTGCCCTGTGGGCTGTCCGTATTTCAACGCTATCGGCCAAATCAGCAATAGTACGCGCCACTTTAATGGTCCGGTGATACGTTCGGGCCGAGAGTTTCATGCGCTCAGCCGCTTGTTTAAGGAGCGATTCAGATGCAGCGTCCATCACACAAAATGTGCGCATCTCACGGATACCCATTTCTTTGTTGGTGGAAATAGAAAGATCGGCAAAGCGCAGAGCTTGTCTGTTCCGAGCACGGATGACGCGTTCAAGAATGACCTGTGACGGTTCGCCTGTTGGTAGTGTCTGCTGTTGCAGATCTTCAATCGGGACTGGCTGCACATCAATGGTGAGATCCATACGATCCAGAAACGGTGCGCTGATTTTGTGCTGCATCCTTGTTTTATTTCCCGTGCTGTATTGCGGCGGGTTCATGGCAGCCACGAGCAACACATCGGCCGGGAATGTCACAGAACCCTGTGCGCGTGTGATCGTAATACGCCGGTCCTCCAATGGCTGCCGGAGTACTTCGAGCACTTGCGTGGGAAATTCTGCGAGCTCATCCAGAAAGAGCACACCCTTATGCGCGAGACTGATTTCACCCGGACCCGGAATGGTGCCGCCACCCACAATCGAGACGCCGCTTGCTGTGTGATGAATCAAACGAAACGGGCGATGCGAAATGAGCGGTTGATCGGACGGCAGAAGATTCGCGACTGAATACACCTGTGTAACTTCCAGTGATTCCTCGCGCGAGAGAGGTGGAAGAATGCCGCGCAGTGCCTGCGCTAACAGCGTTTTCCCCGATCCCGGCGCGCCGCTCAGGAGCACGTTATGTCCGCCGGCTGCCGCTATTTCGAGCGCGCGCTTCGCGAGATCCTGTCCGCGGATATCGGCGAAATCGACGAGGATTGTCGGCTGATCCGTCATGGCCGGAATATCGATGGCTTCGGCAGGCATATCTCCTTTTAGTACTGCAATGAGTTCATTCAGATTTCTCGGCGCAATCACATCTATGCCCGGCACAAGCCCCGCTTCCGGCCCATTCGCAAACGGCACAATCAATCGCTTGATCCCGCGCGCCCTGCAGGCAAGTGCTGCAGGAAGCACACCCGATACATGACGCAGGCTGCCATCCAATGCGAGTTCTCCCAGTAGCGCTGTGCTAGTCATGGCATCCTCTGGGAGAGTCACCAATTCATTGACCATCAGCAGCCCCAGTGCAATCGGAAGGTCGTATCGTGGGCCGACTTTGCGGACGTCTGCGGGCGCGAGATTGATGACGACACTTTTTCCTGTGGGCAAACGAAAACCACTCGCCCGCAGCGCCAATCGCACGCGTGATTTACTTTCCTGCACAGCGGTATCGCCCAGACCCACAATCGTGATCATTCCCTCACCCGGTGTGGCTCCGATTTCGACGGTGATTTTTTCGCTCTGGAGGCCGATGGTCGCGC
>CAYRQG010000098.1:0-1346 GCA_964426345.1 uncultured Candidatus Peribacteria bacterium | reverse complement strand
CACATGGAATACAGAAAGGCATCAGCTTACAGAGTGCCCTCCGTGATCCATGCGTTTAGTGAACGGCCGTACACTTCCTGATTTGTCTGGAATCGCCTTCGTGTAGGGTGGACGAATGACTGCCAAAAAGACGAAAAAGTGCAGAGTGGCGCCGCATATGAAAACAGGACAAGACGGAGAGACAGCCGCCGTTCTCTATTTGCAGTCGATCGGGTACCGCATTGAAGGACGGAATATCCGGATCAACAAAGATGAAATTGATATCGTCGCATTCGATCCGGGCGATGGAGTGTATGTCTTTGCAGAAGTGAAAACGCGGACATCGGATAACCAGGATTTTCATCCCAACATGAATGTCACCTGGAAAAAGCGCGCCTACATGCGCAGAGCAGGGAGACGATATATGACCCAGTTTGAAGAAGAGATCGGGTGGCGGTTAGATGTGATCTGTGTAATGCATGGGAAGGTGGTGGATCATTTTATCGAACTCACAAAATCCTAAAGACCCCAGGTAACCGGTAACAGATAACCGATAACGACGTCATCACGGCTTCACCGTCCACATCGTCCCATTTTCCAATGGAGCCGTTTCCTCAATCCAGTTATAGCTTCCGGTCGTATCCTGCCACTTGATGGCGCCGTTCTGACCGATTTTGCCGCGGCCGGAGAAGAGGATCTGGAGCGATCCGTTTGCCTGTGCGCCTTCGCGCATGGCGACATCACCGTATACGGAGAGGATCAGCGGGCTGCTGCCCACCACTTTGAAGTCTTCGGGGATATTGCCGCAGGTCACACGGCCCACAAGCGTTGCATCCATGCCACAGTCTGCCTGTTGAATAGGCGATGCGCCGCCAATGCGGATATTGGATACAACAACATCGGACGTGGTGAGCAGAAGATCGATGCTGCGCAGCTTGAGCACGCCGCCTGTAGACGTCTGTCCGCTGATGGCAAAGCGCCCGAGCAGTTTATTGGTACCCGCTTTCATTGTGTATGAGCCCGATCCGTAATTGATGAAACCGGTAATGCGTGCGTCGGCTGTCTGGCTCTGGGGATAGTGCGTGTTTGTGGGAACAACCTGACGCGATGCGCCGGTGGTTGTGCCAACGACTGTCATGGAGAATGTCTCTACGCCATCCACAAATTCATTGCGCACGCCGCCTTCTGCCTGCGTCTTCAGCACATACTCGACCCCCAACTGTGTGGGAACATTGTGAATCAATTTCGCGCTGCTGCTTTCCGGAAGCGAGAGTCTCCATTTGCGGTGATCGCTGTTGTTATCGGTAGAGAGCACGAGCGTGCCAATATCTTTGCCCGCTGCATCCACCAGAATCATGCTCTGGATC
>CAYRQG010000097.1:1996-4870 GCA_964426345.1 uncultured Candidatus Peribacteria bacterium | reverse complement strand
TCATGCTAGGCTACAGCGTTTTCCTTCCCCTTTTTTCTTATGAAAAAATCTCTGTCCCTGATGGTCGCTGCATCGGCTGCAGTCGCCCTGATCCCGATGACCTTTGCCGAGTCCTCTTCGTCTGCAATGTCCTCTGCAGCATCCTCCTCTTCCGTCTCATCTGTCAGCAGCACGTCGTCTGCCGCATCGTCTTCTTCTGTGTCCTCCTCTTCCTCCTCCGCAGCAAGCCTTGCTCCGTGTATGGAGAAGACCGGTGCAGAACGTATTGTCTGTCTCAATGACATGATCCGTATGAGAAAGGAAAAATCAAAAGAACTGTCCGATGTCCGCAACAGCAAAATCCAGTCTGTAGCCACTGCCTGTGCAGATAAGACCGGCATGGCAAAAAATAACTGCCTCCGCAAGTCCGCAAAATCCGTATTGAAGACAGAGTCCAAGATCATCCAGAAAGTAATGTTGAAATCTCTCGAACAGAGCAATGCCCTTGCCAAGTGTGCCAACAAGCGCGGCAAAGCTCTCGCTCTCTGCTTCCAGGATATGAGAAAGACGACGGTTCACAGCATGAACAAGTCGTCTTCCAGCGCCTCTTCCGAAAGCTCTGCATCATCGACATCATCCGCTCTCTAAACCCCGAAAATAGCACTAAAAGAGGCTTCTATGCAGAATAGGAGCCTCTTTTCATACATACCCCCACCAAACGGTCTTTCCGACGATATCTTGACCCCGCAGCCATTTCTCCGTACCCTTCTTGGGCTTTTGAGGCTCGGCCTTTTAGCTTACTTCACAATACGGGCGGTTAGCTCAGCTGGGTCGAGGATGCCAAAGCATCCGAGCCATCAAAAAAGCGAGTCGCGCGCTGGTCATTCATTCATTAGTATCACACACACGGGCGGTTAGCTCAGCTGGTTAGAGCGCGACACTGATAATGTCGAGGTCCGCAGTTCAAGTCTGCGATCGCCCACCACGTTATATTGTACATATTGATCAATTTGATAGGTTTTAAAGATATTTTTGATTTCAAAATCTGCCATCACTTATATGACCGTTCTTCTGAGTATAAGAACGTATTTTTTCTCTGTAGTAAGCCATTAATAAGACATATTTGATTTATTGACAAAATAAGAATTTGACTCTTTTATATATTAACTAGAGAATGAAGAGGCTCCAGTACCGCTACGGCCGAGTTATTCAATGGTGCTAAGAGCATCGTTACTTGGCAACAGCGGCAAACAATCAATTGAAAGGAGAACACTGTGAGCACACTTACTCTCGAGCGTCCGCGATCAGCTTCTGTGCGATCAACGACCCCGAAAGATCAGAGCCAGAAACCCGCTCTCGATGTGGGCCAGGTTCAGATCAAAGCCCTGCCGCGTCGGAACGACGACGTCTACATGCGCACGTTGCGCCGTCGTCGCTCGTAGTAGCAGCAGGATCTGAAAGGAGGCATGTCGCTTCCGAGGAGGGGAGGCCATCCGGCCTCTCCTCTTTTTCTTTTTCACACAAAGGAGGCAACATGTTTCCGCAAATCAAAGACAGTATTTCCGTATTGTATCGCCAACAGGGTGATGCATACGAAGTGAACTTCCTGTTCAATGCTAGCAGCGTCATCCTGCCGTTCGAGCTGAATGCAGAAGCATTTCAGTGTCTGCGACTTTTGGATGGCCAACATTCGCTCGCACAAATTGAAGCGGCTACAGGTCTTCCTAAGACCGAAGTGAAAAAACTCGTGTCCTCGTTGCAAAAGGCGAACGTCATCCGCATCAGGCGCGACGCAATCGCGCCAGAGGCAGGGCAACGATTTCCGACCCAACTTAACTTCTTCGCAGAGTTCGAGACGGCATCTCTTTCACGGGAGGAAATGCAGAATCGACTGAGGCAGTCGCGTGTGATGATCATCGGACTGGGTGGAATCGGCACTTGGGTGGCACAAGGATTGCTGCTTGCCGGTGTCGGTCAATTCACACTCGTTGATCCCGATGTCATCGAACCAGCAAATCTCAACCGCCAGTGCCTGTATACACTGGGAGACATCGGCAAAGCGAAAGCCGAGACGATGGGAGAGAAATTCGCACAGATTGATCCGCAGATTCAGACACGCATTCTTCTGCGAAAAATTCTGAGCAAGGATGACTGTATGGACGCAGCGGAAGGGGCACAATTGATCATCAATTGTGCGGATGAACCGCATACGGACATGATTAACCGGATCGTTACGGAATCTGGATATGCCCTTCATATCCCGCACATCTTGTGCGGAGGATATGATGGACATCTCAGTTTCGTTGGTCCGACAATTATTCCTGGCAAATCTGCATGTTGGTACTGTTACGAGCATGCGTTGGATCAACAACTCGATCGTGCTGGCTACGAACATCTCGTTATCACGCCGTCCCATATCCAAGGAGGAAACATTGGTGCTATCAGCGCTATCACTGCAAACTATCATGTCCTCGAAGCCATCAAAGTCCTCACGGGCTTCGCCACTCCAACCATGCTCAATCGGGCTGCAGAACTCGACTTTCTGACATTCGGAATTCACTTCCGTACCTTCAAGAAGCGGCGAGGCTGTGTCCTATGCGGGCAAAAGAAGAAAGGAAAGAAGCCATGAAAAAGCCAGAAGCCTTCGTGCTTTCAAAGCATCTGTCACTGGAGAGCATGGACGCAGATACAGGCATTCGCGTGGTCGTCAACACACTAACTGGCCAACGTCTGCAAATGACCTCCGAAACCATGAAGATTCTTGATGCCTTCCAAGAGCCGCGCACGCTGACCAGCGCTGCGCGACACTTGGGCGTTAGTGGTCGCGGGAGTCATCGGCAGTTCCGGATGTTGGTGTCACCATTGCTGGATACATCGTTCATCATCAATGCATCC
>CAYRQG010000097.1:0-1986 GCA_964426345.1 uncultured Candidatus Peribacteria bacterium | reverse complement strand
ACCTTCGCGTACCCGTCGGCGGCAGAGATCACGATGCCTTCGTGCATCCCAAGATTACCTTCGCGCATTGCCCCAGTGTGAACGCAAAGGAAATTGAAAACGGCACAATCGTGATCGCTGGTATTGGCAGCGATCAGGCGACAACGGGGAATCCAGGTGCACGCCATGGTCCGGAAAAGCTGCGTGAGATTTCCACCCGCTTCATTACGTATGATCGGGACATCTTCACATTATCCAACCGAGGCTGGTACACAGCTGATATGGGGAAGGTCATCCTCGAAGGTATTCCGTTCGCAGATGTGGGAAACGTCGTTGGATATCTGTCCGAAGACCCTCGCGCATTCTACGAACGATGCCATCAGGCAGCCCTCACCATTCATCGTCAGAAAGGCTTCCCTGTCTTTATCGGCGGAGATCATTCGATTTCTGCGCCGCTCATCCGTGCGTGCAGAGAAGTGCATAAGGAGCTCACGCTCATTCACTTCGATGCGCATACGGATTTGGCTGAATGGGACTCAACTGTCAGTCATCACCATGGCAATGTTATGAGTCGGGCATTGCATGAGAATCCCGGATTGGAAATCCACCAGTTCGGCATTCGCGGTTTTGCAGGTGCGCCATCTCATAGCGACCGGTGCCATGTGGTACGGCAAAGAGAAATCCATACCGATCTGGATGACATCATTAAGCGACGGATTCCGCATGGCCGAACGTGCTACATCAGCTTTGATGTGGATGTGCTGGATCCCAGCGTAGCCCCCGGTACTGGTACGCCGGTTCCGATGGGAATGATGCCAGACACCATGCTTCGTTTGCTCGAAGCAATCGCTCATCAAAATCACATCGTCGGCATTGACGTTGTGGAACTGTGCCCCTGTCTTGATCGGGGTGATATGACAACCAATCTCGTCTTCCACATCCTTATGTGTCTGCTCGGCTGGGCACATGAACCACGGTAGACGAAAGCCTGATGCGGTTTATCCGCTTCAGGCTTTTTTTGTGCCACCCTTCTTTGAAACAACACACATCCAGCGTAATTGGATATCCGTATTTTTCGACGGATACCACATATCATCGTAATCCATCCACAAACGCATGAAGAGAATTTTTTCCATCTTCACCATTTTCCCATTTTCAGGATCAGCAAGGATGACGTGATCTTTTTCCACAGTATCCACCACGCTGAAATGTCCCATATAACCATATTTCATCCATGAAACAATTATAACGTTATTGGGAGTATTGGAGCGCATGAGATCACCCCATGTAGCATTTGCTTTCGTGCGTACAGTGAATCCCAGTTTTTTCGATGTCTCGATAAGATCCGCATTGGAGAGGCCTTCTTTTTTCTCATACTGCGAAATTTTCGCAATCTCCTCAAATGAATAAGGAAGTTTGAAGTATTGAACAGCCATGTGGATGCTAGTTGGCCCACAATCGGATTCATCCCGTTGCTTCAAAGGTGAGATTTTCATAATCAGACGGATTGTACTAGAAATCCTCTTTCGATCCTATCAAAGCGCCTTATTTCTAACTCATCCGTCGCTCTAATGATTATATTTGGCACAAATGCTTGCATATGCGACATTTGTCTCCTGCACATACACCATACCCACCCTCTTTCGATAAGACCCAAAATCATGTAATTCGTGTCTTTTTTCAATTTTAATGGGGATCACGAATAGGAAAGGCCGACTTTTGTAACCACTGGTGTATCTGTCACCATTCGATTCGCCCCTCGCTATGCGAGAAGGGCTCACTCATGGTCCTTCGCTTCGCTCGGGCCATTTTTTGTATCCAAATTACGAATCGAATGACAGTGAGCGGAGCCGCAGCGCAGTCGAACTGCCCTACAAAACAACACACAATAAACAGGCTATAACCTCATCATTTCCAGATTATTCGCGAGTCCTGTATCCTCCTCCACATGCAAATCTTCGCCCTCCAAACCGATCGCAATAAAACCACCCGGGAGCTTTTGGCAGA
>CAYRQG010000096.1:1128-4881 GCA_964426345.1 uncultured Candidatus Peribacteria bacterium | reverse complement strand
GAGATGGCTCGCCATCACTGCCGCACTATCAATGCTGCTGATACTCATTGTGAAAATTTGAACAAAGGAGTGCGCGGTGCCTGTGCAGAATGCCTGCGACGGACCTTTCACGGTGCGTAGCTTTTGATGATTGGCGTGTAAAAAGTATGCAAAATCTGTAACGAAAGTGCCATGTCATACGTTACAGGGGATGTAGATATAGTTTTCTTTGCATGAAATCATCTGTCTTCGCCATCGGCACCCCCGTTCTGCTCGCACTGATGATTATCAGTCTTGTGAGTTTGGGCGCACGCGTCTACCACGATCATGGATTTTCGGCAGCTGTGCAGGCGGAAACGACGAGGTAAAAGTTATGAGTTATGAGAATATGAGACATGAGGTTCGAAAAGAAAGATCCTACATTTGTAGTTCCTCATAACTCATAACTCATTTCTCATAACTAATAGTTGTTCCCGGATAATAATACGAAAGGATTTCCTCGCCAGTGCGGCCGTCTTTCGCCTGCCCCTTCGCCCCACACCCAGACATACCCACACCGTGCCCGTTTAAGGGCATGCCCTTGCACCAGGGATCTGCCTTGGCGGTAAAGATCTCTGCGAAGGGGAAGTTCTTCCAGCCTGCCTCAGACGGGCTCCTGGTGGTTCCGGTATCGGAGCTGAAGTACGGAGGCTTAATCAGCTGCTTGTTTTTCATCAGCACTGCAGATGCGGTCGACGTGACTGCCTGTACCCAGCGGGGATTTTTGGATTCAAATGATTTGCCCACGTACTTCTGGAAGTTGGCGGGGCTATCGGATCCATCGTAAGGAGCGCCGGGGAATTTACGGTTTTCCGGCAGCATGTAATACGCAGCGTAGGTGCGTGCGGCAATCGCAAAGGCGCGCTGCTTTTCGTAGAGTTCGGTATCGGGTTCTTCGCCCAGTCCCTGCATGTAGTCTTCCAGGTTCACGGTATTGATGATGACCGGTTTGCCGTTATACACCTGACACGTCACCGTTCCGCGGTAGAGATCGGCAAGGGTATCAAGCGGCGCCGCGGCACAGGATGTTAATCCCTGATCGCGCGATTCCAGATGAATCTTGATGAGGGTTTGAGAGGTGACCGACGTGGCCAAGGGGACCGAAGTGTTGGAGGACTGGGATGATGATGTTCCGGAGCGGATTGGGGAATTGGGCTGTGCAGGGTTATAGGTTGCAGAGGGTCGGCCGGGCAGTACTCTGGTTGTTTGTACAGGACTGGTGGTGGTGCGAATAGTATTCAATTGGCTCGCCCGTCCACCGACACGAGAAGAAAGACGCACTGCCGTGCGGATTTTACGCTGCAGACGCGCTAGACGATCGGGAGGCTGGCCCGTGGAATCTTCGGCTGCTTCTTCCGGTGGGGCGGCAATAGTCGATGGCCTCGACGACGTGCTGCGTACAGGAACAGTTGGCAGTGGAGCGCGCAAAGGCATCAGCGTCACTTTTGCATCCACTGTTCCTGCTTTCACATTGGCGCGGATCTGATCCAAAAGTCCGTAGGCGTAGTACCCCGGACAATCGGTATCCAGGAGATCGCGGTGACCGATGATGGGCGGTTTCGTTTTGCCGTGGAAGGTTGTGTTTTTCGTGAGATCAATATCGTACTGCGTTGCCAGATCTTTCAGGAGCCACTGCAAAGACTGGATCTGTGCCTGAGACGGCTGTTCCAGTTCGAAGTTTCCGAGTAGTGCGATCCCGATTGTTCCCACGTTATTACAGTATGCATGGCCGGCAACCACAAACGGGCCGCCTTCCTTGCCTTCGTAAATCTGGCCCTGCTCATCCACAATGTAGTGATACCCGATATCGCCCCAGCCGCGGTTCACGCTGTGATACTGGTAGAGCGCCCGCACGCGTTCGGCGCCGCTGCGGGTATCGCCTGTTACCTGCACCGCCGTGTGGTGCACGACGAGCTCTTTGATTTTCTTGCTGTAGGTGTGTTCCCAGCGCAGTGTCTTCCCGTTTTCTTTGTTTACGGTATTGATGGTTTTGAATTCATCGGGGTAGTTGGTCTGCGCTTCTTTACAATCGATATCGCGTTGTGATGGCGCTGCACTTCCTGTGGAGGGGGTGGGCAGCACTTCCTGCGCATTGGCGACGGGAATCGTGAATTTTGCATCGGTGTAGAGGAGATTCTTATCTGCTCCCCAGTCATCACGCAGGAGAATACGGGGAGGCGTGCTCGTGAGTGTGGCAGCTGCGACTTTGTACTGCACAGGAGCATGGGAGACGCGGATGGGATGCACAGCCGGAGCCGGCACATCACCGCGGAATTCAATATCCGATACGGGTACGTCAAACATCACCAGATTGCTTTCGCGCAGGCTGGGGTCCTGTTCGTTATCGATCGTGAGGGTTTGCCAGTCTGTCCAGGATTCCCCGGTCTTTGCGCGCACTTCCGCCGGCGCATCGCTCTGCATGGCAATACTGATGGCATCGATGGGATCGGTAAAATGAACGGTTTGCAATGCAGGGGCAGATCCATTGCTAAATGGCAGTAACGCGACAGCGACACAGGTGAGACACAGCATGCAGAAAGACTAACAGGAACTTCGTGTAGAGCCAGCAGAATCTTTCAATTTTTGAAGGCCTGTTCGTATTGATCAATCATTCGTGAAAGCGCGAAGGTTTTTTCGGCTGTCTGCTTTCCGTGCATTCCGATGCCGGATCGGTGTAATGGATCTTCCATCCATTCAATGGCTCGCTGCAGTGAAGAAACGGAATTAGCTTCAGCAATGACCGCATCGTGACCATCGGTCAAATACCCTGCAATACCGCACTGGTCCGTCACAATCACGGGGATTCCCAGCATCATCGCTTCTGCGGCAACCATGCCAAAGGGGTCGTTATCACGGGAGGGAAGAATCAGGACATCAATGCGCCGATACAGATTCACGATGTTATCTTCATGCGGCGTGAAGGTGACCATATCCGTCACGTTGGATGCCTGCACCATGGCTTTCAGTTTGGTATCGTCCCGGCCTGTGCCGACAATTTCCAGATGCACGTGCGCCAGCGGGGCGATAGCTTCTATAAGCAGATCCACGCCTTTTTCATCGGATAAACGCGACACGCAGCCAATGCGCAGCATGGACGATTGAGGTTGAGATTGAGGGATGGGATTGAGGGATTGGAGGCGTGCAGCATCGATGCCATTGGGAATGACCAGCAGATCCTCTTCATTCCACCCGAGTTCGCGGTAGATTTTGTGACTCAATTCGGAGACGACAATCGTCTTTGCCTTGCGGCTCTGACGGCGGAGCATCGGGAGCCAGGGGTTTCTGCGCAGCCAGTTGCCCACGCGATCATGCTCAATCCAGAACACTTTGGCGCCAGTTTTTGCCACAATATCTGTCAGCAGCAGTTTGCCGTTCAGACTCAGCATGACTACTGCATCCAAGTGCCTTCCTTCTGCAAAGAATCCATCAATCAGTTTCTGCAGCGATTCCTCCATGTGTCGCTTGCGCCAGAAAAAACTGAGCGCATGCCAGCCTGTTACAGGAGGCGCACCAATATCCCATTCCGTTGTCGGAATATTGTGTTCACGGCAAAGTGCCAGAAGTGCCGGGCAATTTCCCGCAAACGCCACGTGATGTCCGCGTGCAATCAAACCCGTCATCAAACTGATGGTCTGCAATTCCGCACCACCTTTGATGGCGCTCTCCAGCGGAAACCGTGTGAAGAGAATATTCATGGATGCAGAGAATACCAGTTGGACGATGCAGCCGTCCGTC
>CAYRQG010000096.1:0-1118 GCA_964426345.1 uncultured Candidatus Peribacteria bacterium | reverse complement strand
ATGCATTTTGTCATTCCTTCCATTCTTCCAGCAATTCCATCAGTGTTTTTTCCACGACGTCCGATTGATACGTGGTGCAGATGCAGGTTTCTGCGCCCGCAGCCATTGCTTCATCGTAATTACTCTTATTATCGCTGGAGCTCACAAGTGCAATGCGTGCCGAAGGATTGGTGGATTTCAGGTGATGAATCACAGCGGGTCCGTTCTCGGTGGGCATGTAGTAATCAATCAAGCCAAATCGGATATCCGGGTGTTCATCAATGAGGGCAATCGCATCGTCCGTCGTTTCTGCTGTAAAGATGTACCCTTCCCATTTCACCTGCTTCAGAAAATGCGTGAGCATCATGATTTTTTGCGGACTGTCGTCGGCAATGAGGAGTGCGGCACTCATGGATTCGCAGGAAGGCGCTGCATTAAGTTCTGCAGAAAAGCGACAATGTCTTTCACCGAATTCACCGACGAATCGAATGTGAAGTCATAATTCTCTTCATCCCCTTCGCCAATGTGAATCGCGATGCATTTTGGCGCCAGACTCTCGCGCAAAATCCCCAGATGCTCTTCGGATTCCGGCATGGAAAGAAGCAGATGCAGTCCGGATTTTTCGAGCTCCTCCGCGCACCGCCGCACGATTTCCATATGCTGATCGCGGTATTCCTCGCTTACTGCTGGATCGGGACCCTGAATCACTTCGAGCGATAAATGTTTCCACGCAGGCATCATGGCGGTAATTTGGTCTGCAATGGTAGCCCGTCCCAAAGCCGATGTTCCGTCCAGTAAAATGACCATTAAGGTCTATTATAATTGAAAATTGAGAATTGAAAATTGATAATTATTTTGAAGCCTTTTTTGCGGTTTTGAGAATTGAAGTCAGTAATGCCAAAACTTCTCTTAGAAGCGACAAAGTCTTATCTGATTCTAGTTCTGAAAGATAGTCGGTCGCGATTAATAAACGCATCCAATAGTTCGTTTCAAATGCTTCTTTGTGAGCGATTGATAATTTTGCGATGAAATCAGGTCTGCTTTGCCCCTGAAGTGCTTCTTCAATATTTGCTCCGATGCTTGTACCGGATTTTAATAATTGTTTACTCATAACGAATTCTTTTTGTTTTGAAGTAGTT
>CAYRQG010000095.1:0-4894 GCA_964426345.1 uncultured Candidatus Peribacteria bacterium | reverse complement strand
CTCGATCCGTCATCCACCACAATAATGTCTCCGCTGATTTTTTCGGTCTTCATCCACTGCTCCACATCGTGCACAGCGGCGGCGATATTTTCTTCTTCGTTATAGCACGGCAGAACAATGGAGAGAGTCATGGTTGCTGCATGCTATCCATTCACTGTTTTTTTGTCATCTTTTTTCGGTGGATACGGTACAATTCGTTCCGTCCATGGTTCACCCACCTTCCTCTACCGCACATCGCCCGCGAGCGTCCGCCGTGAAACGGGCCTGGTTTTCTGCATGCAGTATTCTGGCGGTCGGCTGTCTCCTGGCTGGCCTGCAGGCAGCGCTTTCACAAACCAGCCTCACCAACGCTACTTATATCTGGAACGGTACAACATCGTCTTTTGATTTCCCCCTCAGAATTCCCTCAGCAGAGCCGGGTGATATTTCCCTGAAGTTCGATCTGCATGTCTCCACTATCCACGCAGCGCATTACTACATTCTGGTGGATGACTGCCTGCAGCAGCTCACCATCAACGGAGCAATGACCGAGGTGAAGGGCGTTCCGTACTGCGATTCCGACCACCCGCATTCACTGGATCTGGGACCATATTTAAAGAACGGCAAAAACACCGTCGGCATGGTGGTCCACAACAATGCCGGCGATATCGCGCTCACGCTGCGCCCGGCTTTCAGCGATATTGTCACGCTGCTGCCTTTTGCCATTCTCCTGCTGGCAGTTCTTACTGCCGGAGTGGTGCTGGCAACGCAATTGCAGCTGCTGCCGTGGCAGAGTGGGACAGCGATCCTTCTTCTGACAGGCATCATCATGCGTACGGCCTACATGCTCTCGTCTCCTTTTACCAAGCGCAATCACGATGCCGATGCGCATCTGGAATACATCCGCTACCTGCAGACACATGTCTCCATCCCGCGCCCCGATGCAGGCTGGGAATTCTGGCAACCCCCGCTTTATTATTTTTTTGGCAGTGTCTGGATGTTCATTGCATCTTTGCTGGGACTGAAAGACGGACAGGCAATCACCGGACTACAGGTAATGGCCCTGCTTTTTTCTATTGCTACCCTTCTTCTTTGCGCATGGGTGGCATTCATCAGTATCCCCAAAAAAGAACGGCCGCTGGGCATCCCGCTCTTTGTGGGATTCTTCATTTTCTTTCCGGGACTCATTCTCCAGGCATCACAAATCAACAATGACACGCTTTCCATTGCACTGGCATTTGCGAGCTTCGCGCTCCTTCTCTATTGGTGGAAGAAGAAAATGCCGAGTATCTGGAACTGGCTTGCTGTCTCTCTTGTACTGAGCCTGGGCATCCTTACAAAGAGTACTGCCCTTCTGATGTTAGCGGTCACGTTCGCAACGCTCTTCTTCAGAAAAGGAATCACCTGGAAGAAGAAAATCGGTTTGGGCCTGCTGCTCGTTGCCGTTGTCACCATTGTTGCCGGATGGTTCACGGTGTATCGCATTGTGCAGAATACGGGCCAGTCGTATATCACAGGAAATACGAGCGGTCTCAATGGAGGACTCAAGATCCCGAACACGCTGCCCATGTACGTCACCTTCAATCCCCTTGCTGTTGTGCATATTCCCTATAACAGTGCTTGGGATGATGCGACGCGCCGGCAGTACTTCTGGGAATATTTCTACCGGTCTGCATTCTTTGGAGAATTCCATTACGGCGACAACCTGAAAGTGCTTGCTTCCTGGATCCTTGTCCTGAGCTATGCAATGGCAGCGCTCTTTTTCACTGGTATCTGGAAGACTCTGCGTACCTTCTTCTATGAATCCATCCCCTTCTATTTGTTGCTACTGGCACTGGCTGCAGGAGCTGCATTGAATCGTTTCCAGTATCCGTTCACGCCCTCGCAGGATTTCCGGTATTCCATGGGTCTGCTTCTTGCCGTCGCGTATTTCTCGACGATGGGCGCAGTTGGTTTGCGCCAGCCGCTTCTTAGACATGCTGCCATCATTGTATTCATTGCGTTCATAACGGCCTGCGCCATGTTCCAGTGCTATGCGTAAAGCAGCTCACATTCATCATCACCATACGCACACTGTTCACCAAAAACGACATCTTTCTTTTCTGCAGCTTCCTTCTTTTTCGCCGCGCATACACACCATCTTTTTTGCGTGTATTCTTTTTTTGCTGATTCTGCTTGGTGGAAAAGTGCTGTGGGATTTGGGACTGCGCCTCTGGTATGAACTCCGCGGACCCTACACCTGGGACAGTCCGGTGTACTGGGCGATCGGAAGAGGAATCCTGAATGGCTTTTTACCATACCGCGATCTCTTTGATATCAAGCCGCCCGGAATTTTCCTCATCAGTGCTGCATCGCTTTCCCTTACCGGGGGAATGCTTGCGGGAAGCATTCTGCAGGTCATTGCCATCGCCACATTTCCCGTCACTTTTCTTCTCTCGGGATTCTTCGTATCAATGCGTAAGAATCGTCTGCAGAGAGCCGACGTGATGATTTTTGCCGGCATTCTGGGAACGGTGATTGGATTATTTGTTGCAGAACGAAGCGGGGGATTTCAGGTGGAATCATTCGGCGCGTTCTTTGCAGCACTCTATGCATGCATCCTGCTGCTGAAGGCCGAAAAAATGCGTCCGCTCTGGATTGGCCTCGCGAGTCTGTGCCTCATGTGTTCCATTGGGATGAAAGAGCCGTTTTTCCTGACAGCACTTGTCGCATCCTTCATTCTCTGTAGAACCATGAAATCATGGATCTACGGATTTGTGATTCCTTTTGTCATTGCAGCAGCTTTGGGGTTACTCATCCTCACGCTCACCGGCTACGTCGGTCCGTACTTCACGCTCTATCTCCACGAAATTTTCGGACATCATGTTGGCACGAGTGATGCAGTCTTCCGTCGCGGCATGGAATACATGCGTGTGTACAAAGACCTGCATGCTTACGTGTTTGCACTCGGTCCACTGATCCTTTTCCTGCTCGGCAGTTTCCTCTGGTTCCGCGTACAGCATGCAAGAGGAAGAGTGCGGAAAATTTTTGTCATTCTTGGTACGATCGCCTCTTTCTATCTGACAGTGCTTGCGGTAGGGGTAGGCGGGGAATTTTTCAATCATCACTACGTGTTTGCGGTGCCTGCCTATACCGCACTTGGCCTCGCCTTTCTGCGGGACCTTATACACTCCAGGAAAGGATCTGTTGGTTTCATACTTGTGATGGGTGTGATTGTCTGCACGCTGCTGAGTGCCGGCTTTGAACCACGGTTTCACTACGAGGGACGTCTCAAGAATCTCCAGAACGATGCTATTGCCCCGAAAGCAGTGGCCAAACAGATTGATACTATCCTCGATCAATGCCGCCTCTCGCGCTACCTCTTCCTGGGTGGCAACGGTCCGCAGCCCTACGGCTACACGACGCATTCCCCTCTTGGGCCCATCTTCAATCAGTTCCCGACGTTCTTCGAACCCTCGCAGACATACTTCCGGCAGCAGTTTATGAACGGCCTCCTCCGGACGCAGCTGATTGTGCTCGATGCACTGCAAATCGGTGACCTGGCTCCCTTTACACAGAATTACATCGCGGCGAATTTCTCCAAAACTCCCTGGAACTGCGTGGGTGCCAAACCCTACACAAGCCATTACACCTTTTACTACCGTACGACCTGGGATTTTACGAAATAAGCTGTTTTACACAGGAATATCAAAAAATCAGTCCTCGAAAAGAGACGTATGATCCATCTGATAGAATGGCTATCATAGCCCGGGTTTGGCATACTATTCGCCTTAGTCATCCCCATAACTGATAACCCATAACTCCCATGCCCGCCGATACTCTCGATTCACTGGTCTCCCTCTGCAAGCGCCGCGGATTCATCTTCCCGGGGTCTGATATTTACGGAGGACTCGCAAACACCTGGGACTACGGCCCCCTGGGAGTGGAGCTCAAGAATAACGTGAAGCGCCAGTGGTGG
Source organism: uncultured Candidatus Peribacteria bacterium (assembly GCA_964426345.1). Taxonomy (GTDB): domain Bacteria; phylum Patescibacteriota; class Gracilibacteria; order Peribacterales; family Peribacteraceae; genus CALREJ01. The sequence goes on along the minus strand of CAYRQG010000095.1, from coordinate 957 downwards.
AAGAACTTCGTGCAGAAGCGCAAAGACATGGTGGGACTCGACGCCTCCATTCTGATGAACCCACGCACGTGGGAAGCAAGCGGACATGTGAGTAACTTCAACGATCCTCTGATTGACTGCAAAAAATGCGGCCAGCGTTTCCGTGGCGACAAATTGATTGAGGAGAAGATGGGTGTGGAAGCTGCAGCTGTACTCACGCTCGAACAGGTGCAACCGATGCTGATGGCAGAAAAAATCTCCTGCCCCAACTGCGGCAACTGCGATTGGACTCCCGCCAAGAAATTCAACCTGATGTTCAAAACGCAGCAGGGTGTCATTGAAGGCGAAGGTCAGGACATCTATCTGCGCCCGGAAACCGCGCAGGGAATTTTCGTGAACTTCAAAAATGTGGCACAGACCAGTCGCAAGCGTCTGCCCTTTGGTATCGCACAAATTGGAAAGGCATTCCGCAATGAAATCACTCCCGGAAACTTCACCTTCCGCACCCGCGAATTCGAACAGATGGAAATCGAATATTTCTTCGATCCCGAAGCGAGCAAGTGGGAAGATGTGTTTGCAGAATGGAAGAAAGACAGCTGGTCGTTCCTGGTGGATATCCTTGGCATGTCGACTACAAATCTCCGCTTCCGCGATCACGAAAAAGATGAACTCTCGCACTATTCCAAGGGAACCACAGATATTGAATACAAATTCCCCTGGGGCTGGGGAGAGCTCTGTGCAGCTGCTGCCTACCGCGGAAATTTCGACCTGACTCAGCACCAGACCTTCAGCGGAGAAGATCTCCAGTACACCGATCCCGACGAACCCACCCGGAAAATTCTGCCGCATGTGATGGAACCGTCCTTCGGTGCCGACCGCGTGACGCTCGCAACACTGCTGGATGCATACACAGAGGAAGAGCTCGGTGAGAGTGACGTGCGCACTGTGCTGAAAGTCGATCCGCGCGTTGCACCGGGG
>CAYRQG010000094.1:972-4933 GCA_964426345.1 uncultured Candidatus Peribacteria bacterium | reverse complement strand
GGCGAAGCAGTATAAAAATGTGCTGGCTGCCGCAGACATTTCCTTTGTGGAACTGCCCATCGATACGCCTGTAGAACTGTAAAAAAGAAAGGAAATATCCGTGCGTTTTTGAAGAGAAAAGCTATACTTGGGTATCCAATCTTTGCATTTTCCCACCTTTCCTATGAAATCAACCGTTGCTGTGTCTCTCGCCATTCCCCTCCTTGCACTCGCTGCCTGCACCAGCACATCAAGTCCTGTGACAGGATCGAATTCATCACTCAGTATCAGCAGTATCCCCATGAAGGAAACAAAGAACGTGACGTATCAGGGAACTCTGCAGGCTGCAGGTGCCAGTATCTTTATGGAAGGCACACACAAGCTGCAGCTGGAAGATGGCCGCTTCATTATGCTCGAAAGTTCTGTAGTTGATCTGGATACGTTTGTTGGCGATAAAGTGGAACTCTTCGGCGCCGTACGCCCCACTGTGGAAGCAGGCGGCATGATTATGCGCGTGGAGAAAGTAACGTCCATGGAACCCAGCAGCTCCTCTTCCTCCAGCGAGGAAAGCAGTTCTTCCAGCTCCTCTTCCATGAGCAGCATGGCAACTTCCAGCATTGCATCCGTTGCGTCATCGAAGGCATCTGTTGCTCCCGTCTCCTCTTCCAGCATTGCCCCGGTTGTATCGTCATCCGTCGCATCTGTCACACCTCCGGCATCATCCACTGCGGCAACGTTCGAGGGCTCTGCCGAGCTGTCCGACAAAGCAGCAGTGATGGCCAAAGACAAAATGGACGCAAGCCTCTGGACACAGCAGTACTGCAGCAAGACAGCGGGCTTCTGCTTCTCTGTACACAAGAACTGGTACTTCAGTTCCTTTGGAGCAACAGCCAGCACACTCTGGCACGTGGAAGTGGGACCGCAGGATGTAAATAACATCGGCGAAGGACCGTTGAGCGTTAATCTTGTGTCTGGTGCCACCACTATGGACGGCCAGGTACAGACCGAAGGAAGCTCCGTTGTGGGCTACAAGGCCTGGACCGAAAACCGTCACTTCGAAATCCGCGGCCCGGCAAACCTCAAGACAGCAATCACCTTCATGCTCGGTTCCCTGAAAGCCAACCAATAACATGCCTCTCTTCTCTTACATTGCGCGCGATGACCGCGGCCGTATAGACCGCGGTACCATGGAGGCTGCTTCTGCAGAAACCATCAGGCAGAATCTGCAGGCAAAGGGCCTTACGGTTGAAGAGGTACTGGAAACCCGCGTTGCAGCAGCACCGGCTACCCCTGTCAGCTTTACTCCTGCCATGCCCTGGACGACGATTGATGATCCCAAGGAGGAGAAAAAAACCGTGCAGGCCATACAGGCAGAAGAAACTGCCTATATTCCACTCGTCGAAACACTGCGCCTCTTTGCAGGCTGGCTTCTTGCCTGGTACGGAGTGGTGTATCTCCTGGGTGATTTGAGCATGCAGCAGAAAATGCCCATCTATGTCCCCTACCTCGAAGCACTCTTCACGTCCGATCTCGTTCTGCGTTTCACATTCGGAACATTCCTCTTCCTGCTCCTCACGACATTGCACGGTGTACTTGGAAAAGGAATCGGGAAAGGAATCGCGCTAACCATTCTGGGCGTAGGATTGTTTATAGTGTTTCATTTGAATGTGTGATGAGCTTCTAGCTTTCAGCTTTTTGTACACATTAAAAAGTGGCCCGAAGGCCACAATTTTCCATTTTCAATTATCAATTATCAATTTTAAATTCATCACAGTCCCAACTGCTTGCGGATATCATCTGCAGCAGCCTGTTCCTGCTGTTTTGCTCCTTCCTGAATAGACACTGCCTGCAGGTCCTGCCAATCCTGGCTGTGCTTCTGCTCCAGCTTCATGAGCTGGGTGAGATGCTTTGGGGAGAGCTCACTGAACTTGCGGCGCTCTTCTTCCAGAATTTTCTGGAGCTCATCGACCTGGAACTGGCTCAGGTTTGGGATCGCTTTAATAATGCGCCACTTTTCATCGCGTGTGAGGGAAATACTTCCACGGAGCAACGAGAGAAAACGCGCTTCATCAAAGACTGTCGCTGCATGCTCCGGTACCACAATATTATCGTTTGTCAGTGTGTCTGCAATCACGCCAAAACGGTAGTCGCTCACTTCACCAAGAACGCGGATATCTTCGTCGTCGTATCCCATTTCTTTCGTAGCAACGGTACCAACCGGAGGAGGTGGCGGACCCTGATCCTGCGGAGGTGCGCCGGCACTGTCGTCATCGCCCATACCGCTTCCTGCGGGCTGCTGTGCGGGAGGGGCGGGAGGTGTTGCAAACACCATCGACGGATCAAGTCCGCCTGCGGGAACATCATCACCGGGACGCGGGGGCGGAGTGCCGCCTGTCATATCTTGCTGTGTCTGATCGTCTGCCATACGAAAATGGGGAGAAAGTGAGGACAGTCTAGCTTTTTTGTTGTTTTTGACAATAAAAAATGATCACGCACCTCTATCGCCCGCAATGCCCATCACCTTTTCTGCCGCATGCCGGGCACGCAGAATGAATTCCGGCTGAAACAGGTTCGGGAAGCGGAAATCCGGCAGTCCGCTCTGGCGCACACCGAAGAGTTCTCCGGGGCCGCGCAGCTTCAAATCAATCTCCGCCAGGTGGAATCCGGAATCAAACTGTTCCATAGCTTTCAGTCGCGGCGATCGTGATTGTTCAACGGTCGTGGTAAACAGAAATGTATAACTCTGATGGTCACCTCTTCCCACACGTCCGCGGAACTGATGCAGTTGTGCGAGACCGAAACGCTCCGCTCCTTCAATCACCATAATCGTACTGTTCGGTACATCAATCCCCACTTCAATCACCGATGTCGACACCAGAATATCAAACTCCTTTTCTTTGAAACGGCGCAGAATATCCGTTTTATCCGCAGGCAGCATTTTCCCATGCAGCATCGCGATTTTCCGGTGTGGAAATCCTTCTCGCAATCGCTTCACTTCCTGCTCCACACTCTTCACATCTTTGATTTCCTCCGCTTCCGATCCCGTAATCAGCGGACACACCACAAACACCTGCCGGCCTTCTGCAATCTGGTGATCAATAAATAGTTCAACAGTCTTCCGATCATTCGGGGAGACCACTTTCGTCTGAATCACTTTCCTGTTGCCCGGCTTTTCCAGAAGCACAGAGAGATCATGATCCCCATAGGCCGTGAGTGCGAGCGTGCGTGGAATGGGAGTGGCAGTCATTGCCAGGAAATGCGGATTGCCTTTGTCCTTGAGTCTCGCGCGCTGATTCACCCCAAAGCGATGCTGCTCATCCACTATTACCAGCTTCACATCTTTGAACTGCACACTGTCTTCTATGAGTGCGTGCGTCCCAATCACAATATCCACGGTGCCATTCGCAAGCCCCATTTTGATGGCGCGGGAATCGGGGGCAGGGGTTGATCCTGTCAGGAGTGCGACGTTCGGTACATGTGGCAGATCTGCTTTCTCCTGTTCTGCCATGAATGAATAGAGTGTCAGCAGTAATCGCGACACGTTTTCCGCATGCTGACGCGCCAACACTTCCGTGGGCACCATCAGCGCGCACTGGCCACCGTGCTTGATGACAATCGCCATCACCGCAACGGCAACGAGAGTTTTTCCTGATCCGACATCGCCTTCCAGCAGACGCGACATTGGTACATCTTTTTCCATGTCACGAAGAATTTCGTAGATCGCAATTTTCTGACTGTTCGTTGGCTGGAATTTGAGCGATGCGAAAAATAATTTGATGAACTCGGCATCCATCGGAATCATGAGACGTTTCTGATGTTCACCCTGCCACAATTTTTTGCGCTCGAGCGCTTCTGTCTGCACAACATACATTTCTTCAAAGGCTATACGCTGCTGCGCCGCTTCTACATCTTCGGGTTTTTCCGGAAAATGCAGCGCACGCACAGAATCTTTGCGTGACATCAATTGTTCATCATCGATCAC
>CAYRQG010000094.1:0-962 GCA_964426345.1 uncultured Candidatus Peribacteria bacterium | reverse complement strand
TCACCGACTGTGGCAATGTCTCTTCTATGAGATCGATTGCATCCTTAATGAGTGACATTTTTTCCCGCAGCCACTTTGTATTAATCAGATCATGCTGCGGATAAATCGGGACGAGTCGCCCCGCATGCACGAGCGCTTTCTTTCCCGCCACTTCAAACTGCGGACTCTGCATCTGCAGCCGGTAACTCTTTTCCGAGAGCTTTCCCGTGAGCACCACTTCGTCGCCATCGGCAATCATCCGCTTGATATGCGGCTGATTGAACCACACCACCTCCGCTGTTGCCCCCTGGGTATCGGTAAAAATCGTGCTGACAATCACGCGTCCGCCGCGAATGCGCACTGTTTTCAATTCACCAATACTTCCTCGCAAGGTCACTTTTTCGCCCAGTGGCGAATCGGCAATTGTCTGGATCTGGCTTAAATCTTCATGCGCACGCGGCAGGTACATCAGTAAATCCCCCACCGTTTTTATATCCATGCTCGCCAGTACCTCGATATGATCGCGGGTTGTGTGGAGTGCGTCTTTGAGGGGTGTGCGAAGATTCATGCAAAAAGAGTGTATCATTGTACACCGTGTTCGACGCAAGATGTAGATACAAGAAAGAGTGCTATACTTTCTGCATGCCAGATTTCGCACAATCCATTGAAGACCACAAGGATCTTCCCGAAGACGCACAGAAAAAAGCAGGACAAGCCATTGCCGGGAAAATGGACGATGAACATGAAGCATTCTTGAAGACACTGCTGAAGATGTTGGATGACCACATACTCAACACGGTCGATCCGGAAAGCTTTATCAAGAAAGATGTGTACGAGACCATGCCGCAGGAATGGAAAGGAAAAACAGACCTCGCGCTCATCAATATTGCTGATCAGGTGCGTCGTATTGAAGAATTCTACATTTCCAAGCACACGCCCACCGAATCACCGCAGTTGCAGCAGATGATTGAGGAAGTGTGGCA
>CAYRQG010000093.1:4705-4971 GCA_964426345.1 uncultured Candidatus Peribacteria bacterium | reverse complement strand
ATCTGTCGCCTCCATCCTGAAAGATCCTCCAGCCGGCAAGAGCGTCGTACTGGCTGGCAGCAAGCGCATGATTGAACAACTCTATGTGGATTTCACGCAGCCACTCGAAGAGAAAAATATCACACTGATTTGTCAGGGTCTGGCCGGAGGTCAGGGGAGAATGGAGTCCGAATTCTTGGCGTCCGATACAACGACCATCTGGGTTCTCACTCCATGGATGTACGAAGGAACAGAATTGCCGAAGGGATCAGTGGATAGAATCTACG
>CAYRQG010000093.1:0-4695 GCA_964426345.1 uncultured Candidatus Peribacteria bacterium | reverse complement strand
TTGATCACCCGGGACAGCCGGTCTTCAGCAAGCGCAAGGATCACTTCCGGAATGGCTTCGAAGACTATGCGATGCCGCGAGTGGAGACGCGTTTATTCAGACTGCTGCGCACTTTCTGCAGGCAGCGCAAAGATGGCGGCGATATGATCGTGCTGGACAGGCGTATTCAGGAAAAAGCGTACGGCAAAAGATTGATGAAATATTTGGGGCAGTTTGCAGGAGGTAGCGATGTAGCTCCAACACCTGTTGCACCGAAAAAGGAGCCGGATCAGTTGAAGTTGTTTTAGACTCCTCTTATTACTATAGTTGAGTCTATGCATAGGAAGCATACAAAAGGCGACCACAAGAAAAAGGTAACAATCCCTCTTTCCGCTTTAAGTTACCTATTGATAGTGGGATTTATTTTTTGGCAGGTGCCTTATCTGGAAGGCGACTTTATTGGCCCGCCACTCATTGGTGCATTATTGTATCCGATTTCTGTTGGATTATTTCTTACTGCCCTTAGCGGCGGTGTGGGCATTATTTTCGTTCTTCCTGTTTTTATTCTCTATGGCCTTTGTATTGTTGGCGCCCTCGATTTTATCCAGAGGCGTTATACCGCACGGCCGTGGCAGGGAATTGCGTTGATTGCCTTTTTTGTCCTGGCTCTGATCATTCGCGACGTGGGTATCAAGTATCACATGACCTATGCGACAACCTACAGTTCACTGTCTTTTACGCCCACGATTGAAGAGTGCAAACAAAAATTCACACTCCCTTTTGCGAATCTTATTTGTGCAAAGATGGTCGCACAGAAAAAATTTGATGCCCCAACTTTTGCATACTGCGATCAAATGAAAGGTCAGGAGCGATTTTTATGTATGTACCGGGTACACTTCGATTTTCAAACGGATGACCCGTCCATCTGCGATAGGTTAGGAGCAGAGAAAAATGATTTCTCTCGCGGTAGTGGATATGACGATTGTATTGTTGGATTTGCACGAACCCAGAAGAATCCTGCACTCTGCAAAAAGCTTCCACCCGATACATATTTCTATGATGAACAAAGCTGCCTCGTAGAGGTTGCCAAAGAAAAACATGATCGCTCTATTTGTGCCTTAATCAAAGATACAAATCAGCATCAGAGGTGTGTAGATGCCACAAAATAATTGGCACAATTTTATTTTGTCGACTTCGTCGGCGGCGTACACGTAATGTTGTTGTCTTCGCCAATGTCATTGCATCCCGGTGGCGTTTCACACTGTGTGCCTTTTCCATTGCTATACAAAATAAAGCGCGGCTTGCCATCGGTGCACTGCACCTGGCAGGTCCACGGCTCATTCACGGCGCCTGTGAACGGGAAATCAACAGGAATCGGCGTACCCACACAGGCTACAACCGGGGTGGCCGGAGGCGGAGGTGCGGACACGTACTTTGCGGGGAATAGTGCCTGCACAATCACAATACCCAGGATAAGGCCGCAAATACCGACGAGGATTTTCTCGGGAAGTTTCATAACAGGCGCATTGTAACAGAAGTATTTTGCAGAAGTCAGGCTTTTTGCCTCACCCCTAACCCCTCTCCGTGCCGCCCGATTCTCCCGGAGAGGGGAATGTTTGTGTTTGTTGTACATTCGTACACTAAAAATTATCTGACTCATTCGGATTGATAAAATGCTGAAATGGACGAATCTCGGAAGCAGCTGATACGGCGAAAGACTATTTATGCACAGAAGCTAAGAAAAAGAATGACGCATGCGGAAATAATTTTATGGGACAAGCTGCGCGATCGTCGTTGCAGAGGCTGGAAATTTAGAAGGCAGGTCCCTGTCTCATGGTTTATTGCTGATTTTCTTTGTATGGAATGTAGCCTCATTATCGAAGTTGATGGACCAATACATATGCACCAAAGAACGTATGATCAGGAACGGGATAAGGCATTGAACGAACTTGATTACAAAATACTGCGATTAACAAACAAAGACGTCATCCATCATCTTGATGATTGTATGAGAAAAATCATTGAGACCTGTTCATCATAGTCACCCCTCTCCAGTTGGCGTTGGCCGGCATGGAGAGGGGCCGGGGGTGAGGCAGACTGTGCGCCCCGCCGAGGTGGCGGGGGCGCGTGTCAGTTTTATGGCTGGAGTTCGGTGGCACAGGCAATGAGTTTCGCTAACACTTCTGGCTCTGTGGATGACTCTGCAGCGGCAAGGACTAATGTTGCTGCCTGTAAAGGCCGCTCGGTACATTTCATTGTTTCAAAGTCGTAGAGGCGCATTTTGCCGGACACGGGATCAAATCGGCGCATCTCCATTTCTCTGGCGATAACTTCTGTCCAGAGAAGCCGCCTTTGGCCGGCCTCACTATGCGGTAGAGTGTTGAACTCCAGTAGTGTAGCCCCCGAAGGAAGCGAAAGATCTGCGGCAGTGACTCCTTTTACCCTCCATGAATCCTGTGGCTTCCATGTGGTGAAACGGCCGACCTCTGTAGACAATGCTTCCCATGGATGTTTGGACATGAAACTTCCAAACAATTCTCCAAATTCATCTTCCCAAAGCACAACAATAAACATCGACGTTCTCCTTCAAAGAGACATGTGAAAAGATCCGGTAAAACTGACCCTGCTATTAAAGCATAATTTACTTAACAATCAATCCGCGCCTTTCCGGGAACAGACCACCACCACCGTCCTCCACAAAATCCACAGATCCAGCATAAGCGACCACTCTTCCACGTATTTCAAATCCAATGCCACTTCTTCATCGAACTTCAAATCCGAGCGCCCGGAAATTTGTGCCAGCCCAGTGGCACCCGGGCGAACGGCAAACACACGACGCTGATATGAGCTATAGAGTTTTACTTCCTCCGGCAGATGCGGACGTGGGCCTACAAGGGACACACTGCCCCCCAGAACGTTCAGAAGCTGCGGAAGCTCATCGAGTGACCACCGGCGGAGAACACGCCCCACACGGGTCACACGCGGATCATTTTTGATTTTGAAGAGCGGACCGTCTTTGCGGTGATTCCTCTCCATCAGTTCACTCTTCCTCTTATCGGCATCAATCACCATGGAACGGAATTTGAGCACACCGATTTTTTTCTTTCCCTCTTCCCCAATGCGCTTTGATACGTAGAAAATCGGGCGACCGGAATCAATCAGAACTGCAAGGGTGATGATCAGCAGAAGAGGCGAGAGGACGACGATCAAAAGAAGACTGACAACAATATCGAAGAGCCGCTTGAAAATGCGTCCCCAGCCATCAAGTGGTGTGGGGCGGAAGCGGATCATGGGGAGAAGTCCCAGGCGTTCCACTTTCAGAAGATGCGGGACATCGGCAAAGACGGGAGGCAGGAATGCGTAGCCGATATGGTGGCTGCGGCAGTAATCAATAAGCAGCAGTGTGCTGTCACTCTCCGGGTTTGGATCAGTTTGTAACACCAAATCGAGATCCTGCTTGGCACTCAGTTTTGCAATCGCTTCCAGGTTCGTGACGTGACCCAGGTACGCATACCGCGCATCGCGGGCAAGAGTGCGCTTTGCAACATCTGCCAGTTTCTGTTTGCCGACAGAGACCACATAGCGCACGCCAATGCCGGATCGTAGCAGGGAACGCTGCAGAACAGTCACACTCGCACGGCCAAGCAGCACGAAGACCGTCATGAAAAATACCGAGTGTAAAAGCAGAATGCGGGAGAAAAAGAGTTGGCGCTCAATCAGGAAAAACCATGTCATCACCGCTACCAACCAGAGAAGTGTTGTCAGCAAAATGCGCCCCACTTCATTCCAGGCACTACGCGTTGTCTGCAAGACATAGAGTCCCAAGAGCGATGCAAAGACAAGGTAGAGAAGGAGGCTGGGTGCAATGAACCAGTGCAGATAGTATGCAAATGCCGGCAGAGTGGATGCCGTATCCAGCAATTGCCGGTAGGGAATCAGATCCACATTGGCCTCACGCAGGCGATAGCTCAGTAGCAATGCTGCGGATACAGCCAAAGCGTCCAATGGGATACGCGCCAAGCCAAAGAGAGCCTCGGACTTCTTCATAGTCATGGAGAGTATACACAAAAAAGCCACGCTGGGCGTGGCTGCTTTGTCCTGTCCTTGTACGCCGGATTCTGTCCCCACTTCGCTCTTGCGAGCTACGCAGGGGATGATCATCTCTCTGGGGTACCGGTTGCCCGGATACCTCGGTGCGGAGGGGTGAATGGAGTGACGAAACCATCACTGATTCCAAAAACCCAAATCCTCCTTGCTCCACCATGAGTTTACCGATTATGCATACACGTGTGTCTGCACAATCCCCGGTCAATTCCAGGGCGTTTCACTCCCCACTGAAGGGAATCGTCTCTGTGGCACTGGTCCTACTCTGACTTTAAGGATCAGAGCGACGGCCGTTAGCCGCATGGCGTTTCGTTGGAGTCCGGACGTTCCTCCGTGAACCTAAGCGCAAGCGCATGGTTTACGGCGATCATCAAAGAACAGGACTCTTATTATGCCGGAAATGCCTATTTTTGACAATAAAAGGCTTGGGATTTTGCCCGAGCAAATGTAAAGTGCCCAGGTTCCAGAAATAAGCCGCTTTAGCTCAGTGGTAGAGCAACTCACTTGTAATGAGTAGGTCGTCGGTTCAAATCCGACAAGCGGCTCCATCAAAAAACATCAATCCGCGCCTGCCAATCCACCAAACTGTCGACCAGTCATCGAGGTGATATT
>CAYRQG010000092.1:0-5023 GCA_964426345.1 uncultured Candidatus Peribacteria bacterium | reverse complement strand
ATCGGGGGCAATTCTCTATAGCAGCGGCACCACCATTCAGGAGAACGCAAAGGGATTTTCCGGACAGGTTCTTGTGGGGCGCGGCACGGGTGCACCGGAATGGAAGAGTCCGACCGGATCAATGGTGTGGTATATAGGCGGAACCACTGCAGTAGGAGGAACACAAGGGCCACAAGTAGTCCTGCCATTCGGTTTCCGTCCCACCGATGTGTTTATGGTCGCAACCGGCGCACCGACGGGCTCTGCGCTCATTGTGGATCTGAAACAAAACGGCACGACTATTTTCTCCGTAAAACCGCAGATCAATGCGGGTGCAACAACGGGGGGAAGTAGCGCGGTTCTTTCCACAAGCATTATTAATCAGGGGGCGATTCTGACACTGGATGTCACACAGGTGGGAAGCACGTTTGCAGGAAGCGGACTCACGGTGCTTTTGAATGGATCGAGACGCTACTAAGGGATAGATTTTTTGCAAGCGCTTCTTCCTCTATTTGGTTCGCAAAGGAGGGGGCGGAACAGGTAGACTGTCGGCCATGCAAACGCGCGCGTTTCTGGGCCGTCTACAGTCACTGGACCGTGGCGATGTTGTGCGCGGTCTTTTGATGATGATTGTGGTGGTGTTTTTCATTGCCTGGATTCAGGATTTTAAAGTTTTCGATCGCGATTTCTGGTGGCATGTTACTGCTGGAAACCTGATGCTGCAGACCGGGCATCTTATTCAGACGGACCCCTTCGCATTCACACGCGCGGGACTACCGTATCTTGCAACGCACGAATGGCTGGCACAGATTGTCATGGCAACGGTCATGAATCTGGGGGGAATTGATGGAATTATTGTATTTCGGACACTGATGTGCGTACTTACTTTTGGCTTACTCTTGCTGATTTCACCGCATCGCATCTGGCCCCTGGGATTCATTGCCATCTGGGCGGCGAATATTGTGCGCGGCGGATTCCTGGAACGCCCGCAGCTCTTCACATTTGTGATTTTTGCGGCAATGATCCTTCTATCGTTCCTTTTTCTGGATACGAAAGACACACGTAAAAAAATCTGGATATGCAGCGCATTCGCAGTGCTCGAACTGCTGTGGGTGAATATGCACGGGGGAGCGGCACTGCTTGGTATTGCATTGATGGGATTTCTTTTCCTGCAACGGGCCACCGATGCAATCACGGGGGCACATCTTCAGGAAAGCAAGAAAGATGCACTGCTTCTGCTTGGAACAGGCTGCGCTCTTGGTATTATTTTTATTCTGCCCCCCAACGGCATCGACTCCATCCAATACGTCTGGGATCTCCTGCACGATAAAACCATCGCGTACATTGCGGAATGGCAACCGCGGGCCTGGCCGCTGTATCTGCAGGAAATGAGTTTCTTCTGGGTTATTGCGCTTGGGACAATCGTCATCGGACGGCGCCACTGGATATTTTGCGCGTTGCTGCTTCTAGCAACCGGCTACCTCTCCCGTCAGGCCTTCCGCCATGAAACATTGTTTGTGATGGCGACGCTGGGAGTGGCATTTTATCAACTTGGACATGCATCTTTTTTTGACAGACTCTGGAACTGGCTGCAGACCCGCGTTCTCTGGTCTGCTCTTCTTGCAGCACTCTGCCTGGGTATCCTGATTCCCGCTGTCCACAGTCGCGGCACTGCGTTCATGCGGCATGATAATCTATTCGGCTATGGCGCATTTGATCTGGCAAAGGGTGCTGCGGATTTTGTCCAAAAGGAGAAGATTGCCGGCAACATGTTCAATACCTACGGCATTGGAGGCTATCTGATTTACCGTGGGATTCCTGTCTTTATTGATGGCCGGAACGTCGACTACGGTTTTGATTGTATGACGCACACGTATGCAGCCGGGATTGATGCGAGTGTGTGGGATCAACTGGTTGAAAAATACACACTGAATTACGCCATTGTTGATTACGACGTCATCCGCCTGGCGGATCATATTCCGTATAGCCAGCATCTGGATACAAACCCGGAATGGAAAGTGGTGTACATGGATGACTGGACTGCAGTCTATGTGAAAAACACTCTGGAAAATGCCGGCATCATTCAAAGGAATGCTTATAAATTTCTCAATCCAACCACACTGCAATTCCATTCTGATTTTGCAACAGAAAAACCGGCCGATATGCCAGCCCTTGAAGCAGAACTTCAGAGGATGATTGCCGGCAGTCCGCAGAGCATCAAGGCCCGGCTGCTTCTGGCAAATTTGCTTGCCCGAAACAATCAGCCGGACAAAGCAAAAAAGCTTGCGGAAGAAGCGATGCTCATGCGCCCCCGCTCCCCGGAACCGTATGCTGTCCTTGCCAGTCTGGCGGTCGCAGCACAGAACTGGAAAAAGGCTGCGGACCTGTACCGGACGGTCTTGCATCTGGCGGGGGATGAATATCAGGATATCAATTATAAATTCCTTTCGATGGTGTTTGCCCAGGCAGGAGATTCCCGTGCAGCTGCCAGGTTCAATCGCCTGGCAGGAGGGACGGGGGCCACTGTTCCAGTGTCCGCTCGCGATGCCACTCAGACTTCACACAGTGGCGGGTTGATGGTCAACCCGGGGAATGATTCCATAGAATTCAATGACAAGGCGATCGCACTTGCTGAAGCGGGAAAGTATGAAGACGCCCGTGAAATGTTTTTAAATGCGCTGAAAGTCAATCCCGGCTTCAGCGAAGCATGGAACAATCTCTGCGCTCTCGATATCAATCTGAAGCGCTACAGCGATGCACTAACCGAATGCCAGCGTGCTCTTGATGAGAAGACAACCTATGCAGATGCCTGGTACAACACTGCCCTAGCGCAAATGTACTCCGGTCATTTGAAAGACGCCTCCAAAGCTGCTGCCGCTGCGAAAAAATACGGGCGTGACACAAAGAGTCTGGAAGAAGCCATCCACCTCCGTACGCACACCGCCCAATGATGATCCGTTCTCATCGCAAGGGCTTGAATCTGGTGCTGTGCGGTATGTTCTGCAGCGCATTCCTGATGATCGGTCATCAGACTGTACATGCATTCTACGGCAATAACGCCAATGCAGTGGATGCATTGGGGCAGTATAACGAAGTCAGTCTCTCTGCTCCGGATCCCGTCTATACAAAAAGCAGCACGCAGAACGGCCCAAACCGTCTCGGGTTTAGCGCGCCAACCCTCGGACTGGTGGCGGATACGACGTACCATCGTCTTTTTATCAGTGATACCGGCAACAACCGCATCCTTGTGTATAACCTGGACCCCGCCGACAATACCCTTCTGGACCGCATTCCGGATTATGTGATCGGACAGGCGAATTTTTATTCAGCAACATCAAGCACATCACAAGCGGGTCTGAACGCCCCGCAGGGGATCGCATTCGATGCGGTACAAAATCGTCTGTTTGTGGGAAATGCCAACCGTGTTCTTGTGTACGACTTACGCAAAGGCATCACCAATGGCATGAGTGCCTACCATCTCATTGGGCAGGCAGGCTATACCACAGCCACCGCTGGAAATACGCAGACCGGCCTCAATGTGGTACAGGGGCTGTATTACAATACATCCACCAAACAGCTCTTTGTGGCACAGAGCGGAAGCAACCGCGTGACCGTCTTCACACTCTCCAATGGTATTGCGAGCGCCCTTCCCGCCGATGATCTCCTGGGACAATATGATGAAACGAATTTCACAGATCCTGTTCCCATCTATACAAAAACCACTGCGGGAAACGGCGCCAACCGTGTAGGACTATCAACGCCGCGCACATTGGCACTCGATACGGTGCACCACCGGTTATTTCTTTCGGATATGGGGCACGTCCGCATTTTAGTCTACAACCTGGATGCGAGTAATAATCTGCTGGACCGCGTTCCGGATTATGTGATTGGTCAGGCGGATTTTTACACAAATATCGCTTCTATCACGCAGTCGTCTATGCAGGGGCCGCGCGGTCTGGCATACGATCCCGACAATGACAGATTATTTATTGCAGAAAGCACCAACCACCGCGTCATGGTTTTTTCAACGGCAACAATTACAAACGGAATGGCCGCTTCGTATGTGATAGGGCAAACACTGTTTTCAACGTCCACTGCCGCCACCACACAGGCGGGCATGAACACCCCGCAGGATGTGTATTACGATCGGGCCCGTGAACGCCTGTTTGTGTCTCAAAGCGTCAGCAACCGTGTGACTGTGTATGATCTGAGAAATGGAATTAGCAATGGTATGAACGCCTCCTCTGTGTTGGGACAGGCGAATTTTACCACGGCCACAGCGGCTTCGACGCAGGCAGGCATGAACGTACCCGTAGGCCTTACCTACGATGAAGCCAGACAATACCTGTTTGTATCGCAAACAACGGGCAACCGCGTGACTGTGTATGATGTGGCAAGTATTACGGATGGAGAAAACGCCATCAATGTGCTGGGACAGTCGACTTTTACCACCTCAACAGCTGCCACCACACAAACGGGTATGAACGTGCCGCATGGCATTGCCTATGACGCCGCACGCAACTATCTCTTCGTCGCACAGAGCACCGGCAACCGCGTGACTGTGTACGACGTGGCAAGTATCACCAATGGGGAAAACGCGATCAATGTGCTGGGACAGTCGACTTTTACAGGAACATCTGCCGGTACAACCCAGAGCACCATGGCTGCCACACAAGCGGTACTCTATGACGGCGGGAATACCCGCCTCTATGTATCTGAATCCACGAATAACCGCGTTCTGTCTTTTGATGTGGCAACGATAACGGACGGAGAAAATGCTGCAGATGTCCTGGGTCAGGGCGATGATAATCTGACAGATCCGGGTCCGGTATTTACAAAAGGTGCAGCAAACGATGTCCCCAATAAGCTCGGCTTCAGCGGACCGAGCATAGGCCTGGCGGTGGATACGACATTGAACCGTCTGTACATGACAGATTCCACGAACAACCGCATCCTTATTTACAATCTGACAACGACGGGTGCACTGGTAGACCATGTTCCGGATTATGTCATTGGCCAGCCGAATTTTTACTCTTCCAGCAGC
>CAYRQG010000091.1:0-5028 GCA_964426345.1 uncultured Candidatus Peribacteria bacterium | reverse complement strand
AGACTTGGAAGCTTCCCGTAGTGCGGATTGTGTGCGATCCGGGGTTGCAACTGGTGCTTGTAAAGCCATCTCCGAAATCAAAAAGGCAGGCAGATGACGACAGGGATTCACCCGGGCTTTCCACACTCAGATTCAGGGTAACCGGATCGGTACCGACCGGGTTTCCGGACTGCAGGAGTATCTTTGGCTCGGGAAGAATTGTCAGGTTTTCTTTCCCTGGCGTCGGCAGACAAAAAGGAAGAATCGATCCGGTCTCCGACACCTGATCCCCAATCACACGCCCGGCACTCACCCCTTCCGGATAGGAGGGATACAGAATCGTATCAACAATGATCGCCCCTGATTCCAACTGCACGCGTCCTCCAGTATTCACAAGCGTGAATCCTCCCAGGGATTTAGGGATGAGACGATAGCCCGATGGCTCTACAATCAATCCACCGGATTCTCCGTGTAAACGGCGGCCAGCGGTGCCCACTCGGATGGTCATACCCGATAGATTTACAGGCTCTGTTCCTTGGTTTTGGATCTCGATCCACTCCGTATCATCTGATCCTATTGGATCAGAAAGTAGTTCATTTATTTTTAGCTTAAAATAGGGCTGAAATCGAATAGATGATGATGAAAAATTTTCAGAAATAGAAGAGGAAAAAGAAGAGGAAGCAGATGATATTTCTGAGGACGAAGAGATACTGCTCTCGATGATGATTTGCGATGAGGTGGAGGCCGCTGCCGATGACAGAGATGACGACTGAAGGGCTTCTGCAGTGTTTGGATAACCAGGTGTCCCAAAAATAACGACGCCAGGGTCAAATCCCCTGCTCTCCGTTGCCGTGCGCCAGTTCATCTGCAGAGTACCAGCCAATCGGAGATCAATGCGTTCCATACTGGCTTTCGGTCCGTTCGATGAAGGATTGGCTCCTGCAAAGGGATTCCCTACACCATCATCCACTTCATCGACAAGTGCACCGCTCGCATCGCGCAGACGAAGCTGGAGTTTCGTATTGGGAAGACTCAGGCTGGTAGAAGTGAGAACGGGATCCAGCGCTATGCGGGAGCTATCTTTTGGATAATTGGACACTACAGAGTATTGATCAGCGGCAATGGTGATGGCTGCAGGGAAGCGCGCAATAACAGATTCCGTTGTTCCCTTGAGCGCCGAGAGTGTCCACCCGCTTAAGGAACGAGGAAGGGAAGCGCCAGTCGAAGAGGGAATGCCTGCTATCTCCACCCATTCATCGGCCGTACTGAGATCGGAGCCCATCCACATGACTTCCGAAATGACGACAGAGACCGGCGATGCGGAGAGTGTAGGTGGAATGACAAATTCATCCGCAAAGGCTTCCGGAAAATATAAAATATGAATACAAAAAGTGATCAATAAACAGCGGGGCAACATTGCGTACATAGAAAAGAAGGAAAGAGAGCAATACACCCATACAATCAGCCCCAAGGGTCGTGTGGCGTGAAACGCAGGGATATTGCATGAAATGATTTCGGATTTTTTTCTGAAAATAGCCACAATTGACTGTTCTCCCAAGCAGAAGAACATGGTGATCTTCTCGATGCAGGGACCCGCTCACTTTTCCCAAAAATTCGCCAAGTGCCTGCGACGGCGCTATAGTTTGAAAGACTCCGCGATTGATACCGGAACGCTTACCTTTCTATGATTCTCAGCGCTTTCCACCTTTGGACTCTTTCGATCGTTGCCGTGGCAATAGGCCTTGTTGTGCGGCTGCTGATCGGGAAATCCTTCCTACGCCTTGATCGCCTGAGTGCCCTCCTAGTCACTCCTCCCCCTTCCTATGGATTACACAATCGTCTTTCTGGGCCTGCTCGCAGGTCTGTTTCTCGGTCTGCTGGCCGGGTGGTTCTGGTTCAGCAAAGGTAAGGCAATCTCCCGCGGCCTTCAGGCTGAAATTGCCGGTCATGAAAAGGAACTCACGCAAGTGAAGATCCAGTTAAGCGACGCCAGGTCGCAGATTAAAGCAGCCGAAGCCGAGGCCCGCGCTTCTGCCAAAGAAATTATTTCCGAAGCCCGCCTCAACGCCAATGAATTCCAGACAAAACTGGAAAAGGATCAGGCGCGTTTGGAAGAGAAAGAAAAAGGACTCGACGTGAAAGTGAAGGAAGTCGAGCGCCAGCGCGACAACCTGAAGCGCGAAGAAGAAGAGGTTGTCGGCCTCAAGACAGAGCTCAAGGATGCACAGAAGCAGCACCGCGAGGCACTGGAAAAAGTCGCCAAGCTCAATGAGGAACAGGCCAAAGAAGAACTCAAGAAGGAGCTCGAGGAAGAATTCTCCTCTTTCTTTGCCGGCCAGATCAAACTGAAGCGTGAACAGATGGAAGAGGAAGTTGAAGAGAAGGCAAAGGACCTGCTGGCCCAGGCTATGCCGCGCTACGCATCGGAAGTGGCAACAGAATCCACGGCAACGGTCGTGCAGCTCCCCAGCGATGATGTAAAGGGAAAGATTATCGGAAAGGAAGGCCGCAACATTAATGCCTTCGAAATGGCGACCGGTGTCGATGTGATCATTGATGATACCCCGGGCGTGATTGTGGTCTCCGGATACGACCTTGCCCGCCGCTATGTGGCCAAGCTCTCCATGGAAAAACTGGTGAAAGATGGCCGCATTCAGCCTGCCCGCATTGAGGAAATTGTACAGAAGCAGAAAGAGGAAGTCGGAAAGATGATGCTGGAGTTCGGAAAGCGCGCGACCGAAGAACTCGGCATTGTCGGCTATCCTCAGGATCTCCTGAAGATCATCGGACGCCTGCGATTCCGTACATCCTACGGACAGAACGTGCTCAAGCACTCGGTGGAAATGGCAGGAATCGGCCGCATGCTGGCAGAAGAAATCGGCGCTGACCCGCGTGTCGTTGTAGAAGGCTGTCTGCTGCATGACATCGGAAAGGCGCTCGACCACGAAGTGGCCGGTACACACGTGGAAATCGGTGTGGAAATCTGTAAGCGCTACAAGATTCGCCCGGAAGTCATTCACTGTGTAGCCGCGCATCACGAAGATATCCCCATGGAAACGCCCGAAGCCTTTGTGGTGGCCGCTGCCGATGCTATCTCGGGCGCCCGTCCGGGTGCACGCCGCGAATCGATTGAAGACTACTTCAAGCGCCTCCGTGAACTGGAAGAAGTGGCAAAGACCTTCGAAGGAGTCCAGCGCGCCTTTGCGCTCTCTGCCGGCCGTGAAATCCGCGTATTTGTGGATACCAGCCGCATTGACGATTTGAGCCAGGAACGCCTTGCCAAAGACATTGCCAAGAAGATTGAAAATGAACTGACCTATCCGGGTGTCATTAAAGTGAACGTCATCCGCGAGCGCAGAATTGAAGAGACTGCTAAATAAAGCCACAATTCGTATGATGAACCGGTCATAACCCTCCCCGGGGAGTGACCGGTTTTTGCGCAAAATGCAGTTTTCTGCTATAATTTTGAGATTTATTCTCTCTTATGCCCCACACATACATCAACCACCCATCCAAGAAAACGCTCGGGCTCATTGCTGCAGTGACAAGCATGGTCGTCACTGCCGGCGTCATACTCAATGCGGAAGTGCTCTTTACCCGTGGATCGCAGGCGGAAGAAGGAATGCTTCTGCGCGCAGGGAATGACACGATTTTCTTTTGTGCAATGAAACCGGGTTCACCCACAACCTTTCCGCTCATGACCAGTGAAATGAGAACGGACACATCCATTCATTTTGTGGTGAGCGAATACAGCGGGCAGTCCAGCACGCAGAGATTGAGAAGTTATGATTCTGATTCAGAAAGCAACACACTAACGGAATTCCAGCGCGGCAAGCTGTATGTCATGCATACGGATGCCGATATTTTTTTCAAATGTAACAGCGGACTCAGCAGAAGTGCTTCGGATGCAGCACAGAATGCGAGTACGCCCTTTATCCCCGCAGACAGCAGCGCCTCCAGTGCATCGAGTCAGCAGGGAAGCAGTGCATCCCCGTTCCAATGTCCGATCATGCAGTGTGCTGCACCGGTCATTCCAAACGGCTGTCTCTTTGTGCAGGATCGTCAGGCGAATGGGTGTTTGGGATGCGGCCAGGTGATCTGTACTTCGTCGGCATCCTCACGGCAGGGATCGGCAACGTCTGACATCTATGATCCGTTTGATCCGACCGTCGCATCCTCCGCATCATCCACTATCTTTTATCCTGCCTCTTCCGAAGAATCTTCACAGTGGTCCGATCCATCCTGTCCTGCAATTCAGTGTTCGAATGACGAACCTCCTGAAGGATGCTTCAAGTTTTCCTTTAGCTTCATGCAGACCTGTCCGGTTTGCCCCAAAATTGTCTGTCCTTCTTCCAGCGCTGCGTCTTCTTCCTCGATTGCCTGTGGAACGCGTTGCATGGGTGATGTGTGCGTGAATACCTGTACGCAATATTGCGGCAACGGCATGCGTGACCCCTGGCTCAACGAAGAATGTGACGATGGAAATACCGTGAATACGGATTACTGTATGAATGATTGCAAGGCGAATCCGTCCATTGTCTGTGGAGATCATATTATCGGCGCTGCTGAGGAATGCGATGACGGGAATCAGAACAATACGGATGCCTGCACCAATACCTGTACCATCAATAATAATCCGCAGGCGTACTGTGGGGATTACAAGAAAGAAGGAGCTGAAGAATGTGACGATGGAAACCACCTGGATACAGACCTCTGCACCAGTGATTGCACCATTGTTCCGAGTGCTCAGAATGGAAAACTGCTCCTGACAGTGAACAAATTACCGGATTTCACAGCCTTTAATGGACAGAAAAATCTTCCTGTTCTGAATTTTACGGCAAAAGCTGCCGCTGGAGATGTAGACATTCACAGCTTCGCTTTCAGAATCGATACAGGATACGAATCGAAAACGACCTTCACGCTGTGGGAAGATACGAATGGTTACGGAACGGTGGATGCACTGGTTGGTCCGCTCGTTCAAACAAACTTTATCTATACGATTCAGAATACAGATGCCCCCATTGAACATTTGAACGAGGGAGCCAGTTC
>CAYRQG010000090.1:0-5237 GCA_964426345.1 uncultured Candidatus Peribacteria bacterium | reverse complement strand
GTGACCTTCTGCGGCGATAAAGCGCTTGCCGATCTTGCCGCACTTGTTGGCACAATCAAACGCTGCCATTTGTTCCGTTGTGAGATACGGAGCCCCTTCGACAGTCATATGTCCGCAGACAACGACGTTTGCTTCCTCAATCTGCTCTTTGGTGAATCCGAGAGCCTTCAGGAGAGTGAAGGATGGATCGTTCAGCTGTTCGTCAGTGAAGCCAAGGCGCTTCATGCATTCATCTCCCAAGACAAAGCGGTTGAAGGCGAAGCCGAGTTCGAACACAGCCGGGAGCTGCTTCTCGATTTTGGCAATATCTTCATCGGTGAATTTCTTGTCGCGCAAGCTCTGGCGGTTGATGTGTGGAGCACCTTCCAGACTGAGTGTGCCCATCACATAGCGCATGATGTCTTTCACTTCTGTCTGGTTGTAGCCGAGTGCCACGAGAGCTGGTTCGACAGACTGGTTGGCAATCTTCATGTAGCCGCCTCCTGCGAGCTTCTTGAACTTTACGAGTGCAAAGTCCGGT
The DNA here is from genome assembly GCA_964426345.1 of uncultured Candidatus Peribacteria bacterium. Lineage (GTDB taxonomy): Bacteria > Patescibacteriota > Gracilibacteria > Peribacterales > Peribacteraceae > CALREJ01. The sequence continues at coordinate 4,717 of CAYRQG010000090.1, read as the reverse complement.
TCTACTCCTGTCGTGTCGCAATCCATCAAGAGACCAATGGTTCCTGTCGGAGCGATCACTGTGGTTTGTGCATTGCGGTAGCCATGCTCTTCACCCATCGCAAGTGCGCGGTCCCATGCCTCTTTGGCAGGACGCAACATGTAATCGGGTACAGTGTTCTGATCCAGCCCGACCGGCGTCACATGCAATCCCTCGTATTCCTTCTGCGGGGCGTCGTAGGCAGCACGGCGGTGGTTGCGCATCACTTTCAACATGCTGTCGCGGTTCTTCATGTAGCCGGGGAATGCTCCGAGTCCGCGGGCCATTTCGGCGGATGTGGCGTAGGACTCACCGGTGAGAATGGCGGTAATAGCGCCACAGATAGCGCGGCCTTTTTCGGAATCGTATGGAATACCCATGCGCATAAGCATGGCACCCAGGTTGGCGTAGCCAAGACCCAATGTGCGGTACTTGTAGCTGAGTTCTGCAATTTCTTTACTTGGGAACTGCGCCATCAGCACAGAGATTTCGAGCACAATGGTCCAGAGGCGGACGGCGTGCTGGAAGTTCTCCACTTCGAATGTGCCGTGTTCGTTATCGTAGAATTTGAGGAGGTTCAGGGAAGCTAAGTTGCAGGCAGTGTTATCCAGGAACATGTATTCGCTGCACGGGTTACTGGCATTGATGCGGCCGTCGGCAGGGCAGGTGTGCCAGTCGTTGATGGTTGTGTCGTACTGGAGTCCCGGGTCTGCACACGCCCAGGCTGCGTAGCCGATCTGATCCCAGAGATCGCGGGCCTTCAGAGTCTTACATGGCTTTGGTTCGCGGTTTTCTGCTTTTGCCTTGCGGAGTTCGGTACGCCAGTAGAGGTTCCAGTCGCCGTCGCGCTCCACGTTTTCGAAGAAGTCGTGGGCTACACGCACGGAGTTATTGGAGTTCTGACCAGAGACCGTGCTGTAGGCATCACCGTTAAAATCGTTGTCGTAGCCGGCAGCAACAAGGGCAGCAACTTTCTTCTCTTCTTTTACCTTCCAGTTGATGAAGTCTTCAATATCCGGATGATCCAAATCGAGACAGACCATTTTTGCGGCGCGGCGTGTCGTTCCTCCGGATTTGATGGCACCTGCGGCGCGATCACCGATCTTGAGGAAGCTCATAAGCCCTCCGCTGCTTCCGCCGCCAGAGAGCGGCTCCCCCGCTCCACGGAGATTACTGAAGTTTGTGCCCGTTCCGGAACCGAACTTGAAGAGACGTGCTTCACGGACCCAGAGGTCCATGATGCCTCCTTCATTCACCATGTCGTCATCCACAGACTGGATGAAACAGGCATGGGGTTGCGGGTGGGTATAGGCATCGGTACTGCGCTTTACTTCTCCGGTGACAGGATCGCAGTAATAGTGACCCTGTGCAGGGCCGGTAATGCCATAGGCGTAGTGCAGCCCCGTGTTAAACCACTGTGGACTGTTTGGGGCAGCCATCTGGCGCACCAGCATGTAGCTCAGTTCATCTTCGAACGCCTGTGCATCCTGAGTTGTTGCAAAGTAACCGTGGGTCTCGCCCCAGAATCTCCAGCATCCGGCCAGGCGGCGCACCACCTGCTTCACGGAGCGCTCGGGGCCTGTCACCACGTTTCCCTTTTCATCACGGATCAGATTGCCATCGCTGTCGCGCTGCGGCACTCCGGCTTTGCGGAAATACTTGCTCACCACAATGTCGGTTGCCACCTGACTCCAGCTGGAAGGAATTTCTGCATTCTCCATTTCGAATACCACGCTGCCATCCGTATTTTTAATTTTGCTCGTGCGCTTGTCATACGAAATTTCCTCCAGAGGATCGCTGCCCGGTGTCGTGAAGACACGGGGAATGGACAGGCCTTTTCCGGACGCAGAAACCGTATCCTGCATGGGCAGAGAGGTTTGCGTGGTGGAATCGGTGGAAGCAGTGGCTTGCGGGTTCATAAGAGATGGGAGGGATGACAAGTAAAATACACGATGTAGTGTGTCTAGGCGATGTAAACCCCAAGATATTGTACGTACCACGGACGTGCAAGAATCTATGAGCAGCGATGTGGAGACCTGTCAAAGCCGGCTCCACAGAGACATAAACTGCGAAAAATTGCTCCCCAAAAATGTAATCCACAGCACGTTCAGGATTCTTGGGAAGAGAAATTCAAACACAAGCGATGGTGCCCCCTCACTGATTGACCCCCGACACGTACGAATACACCGTAGAAGAAATCTCCTGGGTGACATGAACAACATTGTCTACTTCAGCTTTGTCTGTTTCACCCAAAATACAGAGGATATACGGCCTTTTGGGCACATACACAATTCCACAATCCAGCCGCACGCGTTTATCGGAAATTGGGGAGTCGTACACGCCGATTTTATGCGCAACAGGTATCCCCTTTGGGACACCCGCTGGAATACCATCATGAAAAATGGTATGTGTCAGCAAAGTAAGAACATGTTCCGATCCCACAGGTGCGAGATAGCACGATAGATACAAACAGCGAAAGACGGACGAATAGTTTTCAGCACTCACCACTGGTTCATTGACTGACCAGTCCACTGGAATATCGAGTGCATCAAAGACTTTGCGGATGGGATCAACAGAGGCCAAGTGATTCAATGCAAGGGCAGCTGTGTTATCCGATTCTGTCAGTGTGAGACGCATTGCTTCATCGACTGTCATTGTTGCCCCCTCTCCGCGCTTCCACACACTCCCGAAACTCGGATCCAGATCCTCTCCTTTCAGTGTAAGCACCTGATCGCTCTTGATTTGTCCGGCTTCGATCAATTTGGAAATTCCCATAATGAACGGCACTTTGATGAGACTTGCTGTAATAAAGTTTCTCTTCTCATTCATGCCAATAGATACACCGGACGGCAGATATTCAAAATATACACCCAGATTCATGTTCTTCTGCTTTATGGCAATAGACCGCAAGGACGCACGCAGATCCGTAAAATTGATGATGATGTCATTCGGGTTTTCCGCAAACACGCGCGGGGACAAGAGAGGGTGCAGTGCCCGTAACCGGACAGGCGACGAAAGCGAACTCCAGAAAAACATCGCATTCAGAGCGATGCTTCCCATAAACACAAGCGGAAGGAAGCGTTGCATTATCTGGTATGATAGTCGAATACGCCCATTTGTGAAGAGAATGATGCATGGCAAGGAAAAGGAGTATGCATTCCTCCAAAAAGAGAGCACACTGGCAGGTGATTTCATTCATCCACTTTTCTATGTCTACCACTCAACCCTGCATGATCGCCGTCGTCGTTGCCGGCATGAACGATCCCAGTAACAGCAACATGCTTGCCGATTCATTTATTGAAGGAATGAAAACAGTTCCGGGCGTGACGTTTGAAAAAATCAGACTGAAAGATATCCAGTTGCACCACTTCACGCTTGCGGACTACGAACCCGAAGCCGGCACCGAACCCGATTACCAGCGCATCAAAACCATTCTGTCCGATGCAAAGGGCATAGTCTTTGCTACGCCCATCTGGAACTTCTCTGTGCCATCACATCTGAAAAATCTGATTGATCGCATGGGCGCCTTCGCACTGGATCACGACACGCACTCAAAAGGACAATTTAATGGAAAGCCGATCGGGCTCATCTTCACCGGCGGCGCTCCGATGATTGCATGGAAGGCACTGATGTATCTGACCACGCTGCATGTGGCGGAAGCGATGAAGTACTACGGAGGTACGGTGATCATGCGCCACTTCGAAGCAAAGTGTACGCCGGGCAAAGGTATCTTCGGATTGGTTGTGGATAAGCGCCCCGATTCGCTGGAGCTGATGAAAACCTATGGCAAAAAATTTGCGGCTTCCACCCAGTACTTTGCGGCAAACGGCAAACTGCCGGGCGGCCAGGAACTGTGGCACAAGTGGTTTGAATTCCTCTATAGAGTGGGAAACCGCATCATGTATCCCATCAGTAAAGTACAGTAAAATCATCGGAAAGAGATGTTTTTAAAAGGTTTATTTGACTTTAAGCAATATTTTTATAGTATTGTCAAACTGCGATAATTCTATCGTAGTGATCATTCAAATCACCGAAAGGGGTTCTGTATGCCAGAGCATGCGCTTGAGGAGCTTCAAAAGCTCGCTCAATCGGCTTTGCGTCATGCAGAGCTGATTGATATTGCCGGAACGAATAGCCCAAATCAGGCATTCGAACGGGCGATGGTTCGCTGGCCTCGTCGGCAAGCAACCGCAACACGGTTCCTCGCTATACTGCGACGGGACTACGGTCAGGGTGCGTTTGACACTCTGACTTCTTCAACGGAGCACGCTCGGCCATATGGTTCGGAGCACGCTCGAGGAGAAACGATGATGAGTACTGAAAATCTGATGGACACGCTGTATCCGAAAGACGTCAATAACGTCGTGCTCGGACACAATCTTGGGAGATCTTTCAATGTGGACGATCTTGCACTTGAACGCATGTCATCTGAGGGTGACACTACAGTGAAACTGAGTGAAGAGTGTCAAAAGCTCCAACTTGATGAAGTGGGAAGGCAAACTCTCATTCGCCGGATCGTTAATGGCATGCTAAAGCATTGGGCAAAACCCGAAGCGCCGAAATTGTTTTACGGCAGACATTGGGGAGTCGCTGTCTTTGCTGTTCGGACACTGCTCCCTGAGGACAAGGCTCTCTACAAACAGGTTCTGCTCGCGGCGCTCGTGTATTTGGGCGCTCATGCAAAGCACGTCATCTCGAT
>CAYRQG010000089.1:0-5274 GCA_964426345.1 uncultured Candidatus Peribacteria bacterium | reverse complement strand
GCTATAACGGATCAGCAGCAAAAAAGGTTACACATTTTCCGGCTTTTTTGGAGCGCTATACACCGAGAGATAGACCATGATGAGAAAGAGTCCAATCGCAGCAATGAGTTTTTGAAAGGAACTCAGGAACAATGCAGTGCCACCAAACAGGAGTCCGATGGATGCAGTAAGGAAAATAACCTGCTTCGGAGTCCAGCCTTTCGCGAGCAGCCGGTGATGTAAATGTTCTCCGGACTGGCTTCCTTTGAGTGGCGATTTTCCATTCCAGATGCGGCGCACGATCACGAAGAAGCAATCAATCAGTGGTACACCAAGTACCAGGAATGCCGTCGCCACTTTGCCTCCCGCAAAAATGGTGAGGGCGCCCAGCATCAAACCAAAAAACATCGAGCCGCTATCGCCCAGGACCACACGGGGCGGGGGGAAATCAAAGAGGAAGGATGCAAAAGAAATGGCAGCCAGAATGAAGGCCAGAAGTGCGAGTGCCGGCTGGTTCACCCTGTCTGAGAGCGACAAGAGCCCAATAGTCAGGAAACCGATGGTGGAGAGCGTGGTGACTTGTCCGGGAATGCCATCGAACCAGTTGAGTGCGTTAATGGTGAGCATGAGCCAGAGCACCGTAAAGACGCCGCTCCAGACAGGAAGACCGCCAAAAAGTGGAACATGAACGACCCAGGTATCGAGTTTCAGGTAGGCATCGGGGAGAATGCCGGCGAGGGGATTTGTCAGTGTGTAAATGCGCGATCCTGTTGCAAAGAGCAGCAGCGCAATCATCATCTGCAATGCGAGGCGCGTTTTGGGGGAGATTTGATGACGGTCATCCAGAAAACAGCTGATGCCAAGAAGCGCTATGCCAAGCAGTAAACCGATACTCTGCATCGAAATGTCATTGCGGTTGATCAGTGCAAAAAACAGCACAAATGTGACCAGTCCGAGGACGCCCGTAGGGTAGGGGAGACGTCTCCTCTTCAGATGGTAGCGGTCCGGAAAATCAAGCAGCTTCCAGCGCGGAAACAGTCGTACTGCAAGCAGGTGCAATGCAACGCAGAGTGCGCCGGCAAGGAGGGGAGTCAGAATGAGAGGGGACACGTTGATAGTGTAATTGAGAATAGAGATTTCACCAGTCTACGACTGATGCATATAAAACGAGTGCCCCTGTTCAATCATCAGTGTGATGATCAGTCAGGGGCACAAGTGACACCGATTTCAATCACGACCGGAATGGTCTACCAAAAGAAATGCAGTGTCCCTCTATTGAGACCATCTTCCCAGCGGAGAGAAGACGGATGATAGTATTCTACGACGAGTCGATAAATCGTCAACGATTGTAGATTCACCCCGCTTCGTTACAATGCATTCATGTCAACTTATCCCACACTCTCTGAGGCAGATGTGAGCGGCAAACGCGTGCTCCTTCGTGCCGGTTTTGATTTGCCGATTGAAGACAACATTGTGACCGATACCACCCGTGTCGAAGCGCTCATTCCCACCATGCGTTACATTCTGGATCACGGAGGATCGTTGATTCTTTTGTCGCACCAGGGGCGCCCCAAAGGTCAGGTGAATCCGGAATTCACGCAGCGTCCCCTTGTCCCCGTTCTCGAAAAATTACTCGGGACGAACGTACACTTCGCCGATTCCCCTACGGGTGAGGCCACCCTCCAGCAAGCCAAAAACCTGCAGGCAGGGGAGGTGCTCCTGCTTGAAAACCTCCGCTACGATCCCCGCGAAGAAAAGAATGATGCCTCGTTGGCAGAGGAGCTTGCGGCACTGGGGGATCTGTATGTAAACGATGCTTTCACGAACTGTCACCGCGCGCATGCGAGTATGGTCGCTCTGCCTGCACTGCTTCCCTCCTATATGGGACTGCAGCTCGAGCAGGAAGTCATGCATCTTTCCAAAGTGGTCGACAATCCCGCTCGTCCGCTGGCTCTCATCATCAGTGGCGCCAAAATGGAAACAAAGGTGCCGGTCGTCGAATTCTTTTTGACGAAAGGAGACGATATCTTGCTGGGAGGAGCAATGGCCAATACGTTCATAGCAGCTACCGGAAAGGCAGTCGGCTCGTCTCTCTTTGAACCCGATTACGGCGAAAGCTGCCGCGCGATGATGGCAAAGACCAATGCCGCACACATTCACGTCCCCACCGATGTTGTCGTTGCATCTGCCATGACGGCAGACGCTGCTGCGTCCACTGTCTCTGCCGATGCTATTCCTGCGGATCAGGCGATTTTTGATATTGGGCAGGCAACGGTTGATTCCTATATTCAGGCAATTGATGCTGCAGCGAGCATTGTGTGGAACGGCCCGCTCGGCGTGTACGAAATTGAACAGTTCTCGCACGCGAGTCTCGCGATTGCCGCAGCCATGGCACGTGCCACTGCGCGCGGAGCCATTGCCATTATCGGCGGCGGCGACACGATTGATCTGCATACCAAATACCATCTGCCGATGGACGCGTATACATTCGTCAGTACCGGAGGGGGAGCCATGCTGGAGTTTGTGTCCGGTCAGGAACTGCCTGCACTCGCAGCACTCCGGCGCTAAACCTCTTTTTGCCTTTTCATGTCACCGACTACGTCGCAGGCACTCCATGTTCTGTTTCCGCAGGAAGGTGAGTCATGGGCGCAGCTCAGTAAGCGCATGCACGATACACCGGGGGAATTGCTGCTGGTGATCTCGGGGCGCGAAACGGATTTGATGGGGAATGCCGCTGCCCGCAAAACCTTTTTGGCGGAATGCAAAAAGCTGCATCAGCGTCTGCGGATTGCCACCAAGCATCCGGTCATTGCATCGGAAGTGCGAGCGCTGGGAATCCGCGTGCTCGATCGCACGCGGCATATGCGTACATTCCTCGCAGGACATCCGAAGCTCAATGAAGCGCTGCGTGTGTTTTCCCCGCATCTCTGGCGTCAGCAGCTCAAATCCAATCTGCAGCGCATGGGACTGCTCTCCGTTCCCAAGTTCCGTACGTTTTTCCTGGTCGCACTCAGTATCGGACTCTTCTACGTGGTTGTCTTCCGATTGCTTCCCTCAGCCGATATCTACATCCGTCCGCGTCAGGAATCCATCAATCAGACTCTCAATATCTTCCTGACTCAGACAGGAGCCTCCCTCGATCCCACCAGCCACGTTCGCACCATGCCGCTCGTGCCCGTGATGGTGAAGCTTCAGCATTCCATGAAGTTCGATCACATCAGTAAGCAGTTCATTGGAACCTCCGCCCGCACCGAACTCACGATTGTGAATAAATCCAGCCAGCTTTATTCGCTGCGCGTGGGAACACGTTTCTCGAACCAGGCCGGGATGATTTTCAAGATTCTCGATCCGGTGAACATTCAGCCCAACAGTCAGCTTGTGGTGCGTGCGCAGGCTGCGGATGAGGATTTGTACGGACAGATTATTGGTGATCGTGGAAACGTTCCTGCGGGTCTCAAGTGGGATATTCCGGGGCTCGCACTCGAAGAGCGTTCGAATATCTATGCTGAAAACAAAAAGCCCGCTACAGGCGGAACCACTGCCTACAAGACCGTGCTGCAGAAAGCAGACCTCGATGTGGCTCAGGCGCTCTTTCAGAAAGAGCTCCTTGCTTCTGCCAAGCAGGCAGTCGATACGGAAGTGAAGCGCCGCAACGACACCGACACCACTACTTTCCTGAAACTGATGGACTCAAGCAAGCTCACCAAAACCGAGTTTGCCAATATCGTTCTGCCTATGGATCAGATTGGAAAGACCGTCACATCCGTGACTGTAAGCGGGGATATTACTTACACAGCCTACGCGTACGATCTCAAATCCATTCTCGCACTGTTGAAAGCACAACTCGCATCGCACACGCGCGAGGGGCGGAAGCTGCTGGATGAACATTTGGGCATGGTGGATCTGGTGGTGATGCCGATTGAGTGGGACGACGGCTTCGCGTGGATCAAAATCACAGTCGACTTAACCGGAACGCAGGAATACATCCTTGATCCGCTCACGCCCGATGGTGCGCTCTTTGCCAAGAGACTCCGGGAACAGGTGGTCGGCATGCGCCGCGATACCGCCCTTCGTGTCATCAAAAACATGCCGGAAGTGGAGAACGCACGCATTACCCAGTGGCCGCCCTGGAAGCGGGTTCTCCCGGATATTGCCTCCCATATTTCTGTTCTGACTGAATAATGAAGCGGCTGCTCAGAATTCTGTGGCGCATTGTGTTCTGGCTGTTTCTGGTAGCCCTTTCCCTTGCCGCACTCTGTCTGCTGCTCGTTGGGGGATCGTATTTGCAGGTGCGGGAGCACTTCTCGGGAACGGCTACGCTTCCTGCAGATTGCGCTGTCGTCTTTGGGGCTGCGGTCTACTATAACCTGCCCGGTCCTGCGATTGTGCGGCGCGTCACCACCGCTGCAGAGCTCTACCGCACCCAGCAAATCAAGACACTTATCCTGAGCGGTGGGAGGGGAGAGGGTAATCGTGCCAGTGAGGCAACTGTCATGCAGCGCGAGGCATTGCGCATGGGTGTTGCTGCTGCAGATATTATTTTGGAAGATAAATCCCACTCCACATGGGAGAATATCCTCTACTCCAAAAACTTGACATCTCGATGTTCCTCGGTTGTAGGTATAAGTGACGGATATCACTTGGCGCGGATCGAACTGATTGCCAGGCGGCAGGGGTGGGGGGAGTTGAAAACCTTTCCGGCAGATACAAGACCGCCAACTGAGAGCGAAGAGAAAAGTGTGTACCGGGAGACAGTCGCATATTTGTATTATCTGCTGCGTTTGGATTATTGGATCACCACAGAGTCATTGCAGGAACAGTTCAGTGATGTACCTGAACAGGGATTCATAAGCGGCCAGCCCTTGCAAACGGTCCTGTGACCTGTTATTCTATTAACATAAAATGCATTATGTTAAGTAAGATAGATCGATGAAAACTCCTCCCCCGCTACTCTCTTCGGCAATCGATCGGTACTTACAATTCTTACAAACAGAAGAGAATAAATCGCGTCTCACAATCACCAATTACCGTCAGTCGCTCGAATTACTTACCTCACTACTTCCGATCAAATCTGTCAAAGATTTTGATAAAATGGTCATTCGTGACTACAAGCAGGCACTCGGTGATTTCCACACACGGCAGAACGGGGAAATGGCTGTACGAACACGAAATCATCACCTCACTGTGCTGCGCGCATTCCTTCGCTACCTCATCCAGGAGGAAGAAATGGACGTCTACCCCCCTGACCGCATAAAACGGTTCAAAGAGGAGCAGCGCGAGGTAAAGGTGATGACC
>CAYRQG010000088.1:0-5326 GCA_964426345.1 uncultured Candidatus Peribacteria bacterium | reverse complement strand
CAGGCGCAGTTTCATCCGCTCAAATATCTGGCAGGGGTGGCCAAAGCAATTACTGCCCATGGAGGGCAGGTCTATGCACATTCGCGTGTCACAGACATTGAAGAGAAGAAATCCCCTTTTACAATCACGCTGGAAAACGGAAAAACAGTGACAGCCACATCACTGGTCGTTGCCACGAACGGGCCCATCAACGATAACGCATCGGTCTTTACCAAACAGTCTCCGTACCGCACATTTGTGATCGGGATCAGCGTAAAAAAAGGATCGGTCCACAAGGCACTCTACTGGGACACGCTCGATCCGTATCACTACATCCGCCTTCAGAAAGATGACGACGATGACGCGAAAGAAGTACTGATTGTGGGAGGTGAGGATCATCGCACGGGTGAAGCCAATGATGCCGAGAAGCGCTACAAAACACTGGAAAACTGGGCACGGTCGCATTTTCCGGATTGCGGTGAGGTGAAGTTTCAGTGGTCTGGTCAGGTACTGGAAACCATCGATGGTATTGCAATGATTGGCCGCAAACCCGGAGGTGCCGATCACTCGTTCATTGCAACCGGAGACTCCGGACAAGGCATGACCCACGGCACCATTGCCGGCATGCTTCTCTCTGATCTTGTCTGTGATGTGAAAAACGCCTGGGCCGATGTCTATAATCCCAGTCGCATTCCGCTGGGTGCACTGCTGACCTTTGTACAAGAAAACGCGGAAACCGCAAAAGATGTCACAGTGGATTATATGGGACCTGCAGACGTACAAAGCATCGATGAAGTCCGCCCCGGTCAGGGTGGCACCATGCGCAAAGGTCTCACCAAAATCGCGCTCTACCGCGAACCAAACGGCACCGTCTTTGCCTGCACTGCCATCTGCCCGCACAAAGGATGCATGATCCGGTGGAACGACGGTGAGAAATCGTGGGACTGCCCGTGTCACGGCTCCCGCTACAATGCATACGGCAAAGTCTTGAATGGTCCCACCATAAAAGATTTACCCCCGGCTTGAAATTTCTTTTTCTCCTGTTACCATTTATCGCTATGCACACACTAGAACCTGACAACAACGGCCCATTCGCAAGTCTCTTTAGTAATCCGCCTCAGGCACGTCCCGAGAGCAACAAACCACCGGAAACCGTTCAATCGGAACCAGTGGAAGACATTCTGGAAATGATCCAGGCTATGCCTCTTGTAAAAGACGGCGATGACGATATGGACGACGAAGATCTGTCCGAAGAAGACATGGATACTCGGGCAGCTCTGCCTGCAGAACCGGAAGTCGATGTGGCACCGAAGAAAGCTGCTGCAAAGAAGACTTCTAAAAAAGCAAAGAAGTCTGCTCCCCAGAAAAAGGCTGCAGTGAAGAAAGCGAAGAAGTCTGCTCCCAAGAAAAAGGCTGCGACAAAGAAAGCCAAGCCTGCCAAAAAAGCGAAGAAGGCAGTAAAGGCAAAGAAGACCGCCAAGAAGACAACGAAGAAAGCAGCAAAGAAGGCAAAGTCTATGAAGAAGACTGCGAAGAAAATGACAAAAAAGACGAAGCCTGCAAAGAAGGCCAAAAAGGCAGTGAAAGCAAAGAAAGTCGCAAAGAAGTCTACCAAGAAAGCAGCAAAGAAGCCGGTGAAGAAGGCAAAGAAGGCAGCCGGACCTGTCCGCCGTAGCAAGAGCGGAGGAGGAAAAAAGCGCCGCTAAACAGTAAGACTCATCATCAATAGATGTCATACAGTGTGGACTTACCCCCACACTTTTATGACAGCAGCAGACAATATCGCGCGCGCGAATAAAGCGGCTGAAGAAGCCGAAAAGGCAGCTATGAAAGCAAAAGCCACTGCCGAAAAAGCTCAGAAAGAAGCTGAAGCTCAGGCCAAAAAAGAGGCAGAGATCATCCAGAAGCAGCAGGAATCGGAGGTGCGCCGCAGAGCAGCAGCAAAGGTTGCAGCAACTCCTTCCACGGGAGATGGTGACAACCTGCGCCGCGACAAAGGCGACTGGTCCATGCTCTAAATATTTTTGTCGGGGAGGAATTCCCGCTACGCTGCACGCATGCACAGGGAACTCCCCGATGATCTCGATCCGAAACAAGCCGCCAAAGATGCAGGACTTCGGTATATGCCGGATACCGCTCCCGGTATCACGCGGCAGAAGAAAGGTGATGCATTTCAGTACACCGATCCAGACGGACGGAACATACAAGATGCCGAAACACTTGAACGTATTCGCGCACTCGTGATTCCGCCAGCGTGGACGGATGTGTGGATCTGCCCCTCACCACGCGGACACATTCAGGCAACGGGACGCGATGCAAAAGGGCGCAAACAATACCGGTACCACGAAAAATGGCGGACGCTGCGCAATAAAACAAAATACGATAAACTCGTTTCTTTTGGCTTTGTACTGCCGGAAATTCGATTCCGTGTTTTTGAAGATTTACAGGAACGGGTCCTCACGGAACGAAAAATTCTCGCGACCGTCGTGCGTCTGTTAGACGTGACACACATGCGCATTGGGAACGAGGAGTACGCCAAAGAAAATCACTCATACGGACTTACAACCCTGCAAGACAAGCATGTGGATGTAAATGGTGCGAGTATCCGGTTCACGTTCCGCGGGAAGAGCGGTGTGGAGCAGGACCTGGCTGTGCATGATCGCCGCATCGCCAATATTATCCGCGCATGTCAGGAACTTCCCGGACACGAACTTTTTCAATATGTCGACGGGCAGGGACGCAAGCAACCGATCACATCGGAACAGGTGAATGCCTACCTTCATGACATCGCCAAAGATGAATTCACCGCCAAAGATTTCCGTACGTGGGGCGGCACCATTCAGGCCGCAGAATCACTCCTGAAACTTGGCGAGACTGACGATGAAAAAGAAATGAAAAATGCACTCGTGTGTGCAGTGAAAGAAGCAGCACTCGTACTCGGAAACAGACCGGCGACCTGCAGAAAATACTACATCGATCCGCGCATCTTCGAAGCGTATCAGGCGCGCAATCTCTGCATAGAATTAGCACGGTTCCTCAAGCAAAAAGCAGATACTGCACCCAATGCACTCAAGCCTATTGAGAAGGGTGTGCATCACATTCTACAGAGGGGTGAGAAATAGGCTTGGTGTAGCCAAAAAGATGTAATGCATGTTTTACCATGAAACCCTGTTTTTGGAAGGGCACCTGCCTCATCAAAACACGTTTTTTCTGGTATAATCTATAGATTTGCCGATGAAGCGTTCTCGGCCAACACAAAACAAAAACACACATGTCACTGCACTCGCTCATGTTCGGCTGGGAATATCCCCCGCTCCACTCCGGAGGACTGGGTGTTGCGTGTCACGGACTCGTGCGCGGACTTCTGAAAAACGGCGTGCAGGTCACACTGATTTTGCCGACCTCCGCACAGGAGGGTGTTGAGGGTCTGGCGATCCGCGGACCAGGTGATGAAGCTCCGGTCATTCGTTATGTAAAAAGTACACTGCGTCCCTACGAGAGTATCGAAGAATACGTGGCGCGCATGCACATGGAAGCACCGGGCGAAGAAGTGCAGGATCTGTACGGTCCGGATTTGGGGCAGGCAGTGGAACGGTTTTCCGAAATGAGCGTTGCCATGACGCACGACATTCACAACGCCGATGTGATTCACTGTCACGACTGGATGACGTATGGCGCCGGTATCAAAGCGGCAGCGCATCACCGTGTTCCGCTCGTCACTCATATCCACGCCACCGAACTCGATCGTACCGATTTCCACCCGAATCAGTGGATTGCCGACCGCGAACGCCAGGGACTCATGGCCGCAGACACCGTGATTGCAGTAAGTCAGTACACCAAATCCATTCTCGTGAATCACTACGGCATTCCTGCCGATAAAATCCGTGTTGTCCATAACGGCCACGATCAACCGGTTGCGAAGAGCACCGATATCATTACGGATCTTGCGAAGAAGCCGCCTCTCGTCCTCTTCCTCGGGCGCCTCACAGTGCAGAAAAACCCGTGGCAATTCCTGGAAACCGCAAAGGTGATCCATGAGCTTCGGCCCGATGTGCAGTTTGTGATGGCCGGAGACGGAGGCATGCTGAATGAATTGATGGAACGCTCGTGTGAACTCGGACTCACGGACTGTATGGCCTTCACGGGTAAAGTCAGTCGCGATCAGGTGAGCAGTCTCTACCGCCAGGCGAGCTGCTTCGTGATGCCCTCTCTGAGTGAACCCTTCGGACTGGTGGCCCTGGAAGCAATCGGACACGGGGTGCCGGTCGTCCTCAGCAGACAGTCTGGTGCTGCCGAAGTGATTGACCACTCGTTCACAGTGGACTTCTGGGACACCGAACGTTTTGCTGATTGTATTCTTACGATCCTCCGCGAAACTCCGCTCGCCGAACAACTCATTGCCGAAGCCCCGAATGTGCTCAAGCGCCTCAGCTGGAAAAACCAGGCCGGCGCCGTCTCTTCGATTTACCAAGACCTCATCTCCTAATCTCTCATAACTCATAACTCATAACTCATGTCTCATAACTCACCCCTCCTCTGCTTCTACTTCCAGGTCCATCAGCCCTACCGTCTGAAGGATCTCCGTGTCCGCGATATCGGCCAACCGGCCACTGCGTACTTCGATGACGAGAAGAATGCAGCCATCTTCCGGAAAGTCGCAGAGAAGTGTTACCTGCCCACGAACAAGCTGATGCTGGAACTGATTGAGCGTCACCCGAACTTTGCTATTTCCTATTCGCTCTCGGGTGTCTTTTTGGATCAGTGCGAAGCGTACGGTCCGGATGTGCTCGAGAGCTTTCAGGCACTGGCACGAACTGGCCGCGTCGAGTTTTTGGCAGAGACGTACTACCACTCCCTGAGCGCTATTCAATCCATTCCGGAGTTTTGCGATCAGGTGAAAAAGCATGTCGAAAAAATCCAGGAACTCTTCGGACAGACGCCTTCGGTTTTCCGGAACACAGAACTCATCTTCAATAACGAGATTGCCCAGACGGTGAAGCAGATGGGATTTCGCGGCATTATTGCCGAAGGAGCGGATCACCTGCTCCGCGGCAGGAATCCGAATAACCCGTACCGCGCACCGGAATTTGAGCTGTCTCCGGACAAAGCAGCAACAATCAATGCACACCGCCCGCTCAAAAACGCGAGCGATTCCATCCATATTCTCCTCAAAAATTACCGCCTCAGTGACGACGTCGCCTTCCGATTCTCCGATAAAAACTGGGCGAGCTTTCCGCTGATGAGCAGTACCTACGCCGACTGGCTACGCGGCAACAGCGGTCACAGTGTGAACCTCTTCATGGACTACGAAACATTCGGAGAACATCAGTGGGAACATACAGGTATT
>CAYRQG010000087.1:2515-5383 GCA_964426345.1 uncultured Candidatus Peribacteria bacterium | reverse complement strand
AACTGTCGGCATCACAATCACTGGAAGGATCGGTCAGCACGGGTTCACAGGTTTCACCCAGACGTGATTCAATGATGCCATCGCCACAGAATCCTCCTTCCACAAAACAGGTGGTGGAGCATCCGTCATCGTTTTCAATATTGCCGTCATCACATTCTTCGGTGCATTCACGCTCACCATTCCCGCAGATATGGAGACAGGGGGCAGAGGAACTACTAGAATTATTGCTGCTGCTTTGAGGTGCACTGGCAGATGACCCGCCGCCTGAACACACGACACAGGGGATATCTGGAATATTTGTACAAACAGGAAGTTCGAGGTTATCGCAGAAAACCTGTCCGCCATTGGCACAGGAATTGGCAGGACAGTTGTTAGCTGAATGCGCAGAGCTGGATGAACCACCCCCGGAACACACAATACACGGGACATCTGCAGTATTGGTGCAAACAGGCTGTCCGATATTTTCACAAAAAGCCTGCCCACCATTGGCACATGCGTTGACAGGACAGTTACTGGGCGGAGCGGATGACGATGATGAGCTGTTACCCGACAATGCCGAAGAAGCCGATGATGTGACACACGCAGCACAACTGTCATTGGTACAGCTCTGGACCGGGCCTCCGCAGAACTGACCGATACAGCAGAATCCTGCCGCAGATGAGCTGGAAGAACTGCCGCCGGAGGAGTTGGAGGAATTTGATGAGCTTGATGAGCTTGATGAGTTCGATGAACCACTGGAGTTGGAGGACTGCGAAGAGGAACTGTTGCCGGAAGAGGGGTTTGACGAAGATGATTGTGAGGAACTGTTGCCCGAAGAAGATGACGATGAGCTGGACGAATTACTGGAACTGGATGATGAACGTGAGGAGGAACTGCCGGAAGAAGGCCCTGAGGAGGAACTGCCGGATGAGGGACCGGAGCTGCCGCTGCTGTTGGATCCGCCGGAGCTGCCAGATCCGTTTGAGCCATTTGAACCACCAGAACCGTTCGAGCCATTAGATCCTCCTGATCCCCCGGATGCAGATGATCCTGCGGATGAAGCCGGACAGGCAGCAGGTTCATTCAAAAACTCCTGCACCGTACACGGCGTACATGCGGTGCCATCGGGATACCGGTTGACTACCGTAAACGATTTGCAGGATTGGGTACAGGCATCATTGGGACCGGCGTTCGGACAGGTGACACAAATGGTCCGCTGCTGACAGTCGCTACAGGTACGACCTGCAGGTGTACAAACAACGGATGATGAGCTCGACAAGCTGGATAATGAACTGGAGCGACTGGACGAAGAAGATGAACGTGATGAGCTGGAGGAGGAACGGGAGGATGAAGAGCTGGAAGATGATTGCGAGGAGGAACTGCTGGAAGAGGAACGTGATGACGAACTGCTGCTGCAGGGGCAGACGGGAATCTGCTTGCTTCCGGTACCCGCACCGTTACATGCGTTCTTAAAATCAATCGTCGCATAATTTTTACCGGGATCAGCAGTGAGAATCTGGGTGTTTGGTCCTCCTCCGCCATCGCAGCAACCGGGTCCAGACCAGGAGTTCGTGTATTTCACCCGGCCACAGCTGTTTTCAAAATCGCAGCTGGTGGTGTCGTTGTTGGTGCAGGAGCCAGCAGCAAGTTGAGTACCGAATGTGGTATCGACCAGAGAGGCAAGAGTGGAACGGAAAGCGGACCCTCCGGGAGTGGCGCAGGAACAAAAAGCTCCAGGAGCGGCGCAGGTACCCGCAACACATCGCTCTTGGGCGCAGACAGGATCAACCGGTGCACCACAGAGCGTACCGTCTGCAACAGGCGGATGGGTGCAGACTCCACTGACACATTCATTATCGGTACAACTATTCCCATCATCGGAACACGTTCCCTGACGGTTAGTGTACACACATGCCCCGCCAATGCAGGAGGCAGTCTTACACTCGTTTCCACCAGTACAGTCGGAGGCAGTTTGACACTGCGCAGAAGAAGAGGACTCCCCTCCCAATTGGGTACAGTTACGCGGGAACGTGCATCTGCCGCCGCTACAAATATAATCCAAAGGGCAATCACTATTACTTCCACAGGTGTTATTCATAGGAATTGTTTCCACTTTTACACAACGCAAAGTCAGCGTTACTTCTTTCCAGCACCCGTAAAAGTAATCGTAACAACTGTTCAAGCTGTATCCCGCATCAACAGTCACACCGCCATATTGCTGCATGTTTCCGATTTGTGACGTACAGATGCCATCGCAGATATGCGGTGCATGAGAGACGTCACAATTCTGGCCGGGTGATCCTAAATCTCTCTGATACGCCTGATCAAAAACCATGCCGTATCCATCGGCACAGGACATCGCGTACGATCTGTCTCCCGTAACGGTACATGTTGCCCCCGCAGGACACACACACGTGTGATAATACGTGGTCCACGATGGAACGGTGCACCAGTCGGCAGGTGTCATCAATGTATCTGCACGCAATGTGCGTCCTATTCCCGCATGACCGTACGACGCAGCAATAACAAAGAGCGCCAATAAAGTAAAAACTGCGGAGCCGCTTCGTTTCAATGAGGAGGGCATTGAAAGCTCATCTTATCGTACTCTTTTACAAACACGAAAAAATCCGACAATCGTCAGGCTTCAATTTCTTCCTCTTTCTTCGGCATCAGCACTCTGCACGCCGGCTTCATTGTCTGAATGCGCTCTGCAAACGGAATCATCTGCTCTTCTTCACCGTGAACGAGGATGACTGTCTTGAGGCCATCAATTCCTTTGATATATGCATCCAGATCAATCATGTCGGCATGGCCGGAGTAGGCATCAATGTACTGGATTTCTGCCTTCTTGCGGTACACCCTATCGAAGATTTTCACGTCAAACACTGT
>CAYRQG010000087.1:0-2505 GCA_964426345.1 uncultured Candidatus Peribacteria bacterium | reverse complement strand
GAACCCGACAGCCAGGATCGTATTTTTCTCGTCTTCGATTTCATTCTTGAGGTGATGCCGGATGCGGCCTGCTTCACACATGCCGGAGCCTGCCATAATAATATACGGACCCGGGCGACCGTTCAGTGCTTTGCTCTCGTCTACGTCTTCCGTGTAGCGCACCAGCGAGAACTGGAAAGGATTGTGGGCGCGGGAGAGGAATTGATCGAACATCGCCTGGTCGTAGCATTCGGGGTGTTTCATAAAGACGTCTGTGACCTTCGAAGCGAGTGGCGAATCGATGATGATGGGAATAGCGGGGATTTCGTTTGCATCGTGAAGCAGGTGGAGATCGTAGACCAGCTGCTGGGTGCGCTCGAGCGAGAAGGCCGGGATAATCAGTTTTCCGCCGCGTGCTGCTGTTTTCACAACCACTTCTTTCAAGCGATCTTTGGCCGTCGCCAAGTCTTCATGCTTGCGATTACCGTATGTGGACTCACAAATCAGCAGTTCCACATTCGGCATCTTGGCGGGATCGCGGATGATGGGGAGAGTATTTCGTCCAATGTCTCCGGAGAATGCAATGTGACGGGTCACACCGTTTTCTTCCACATCAATCAGGACCATGGCAGCTCCCAGCACGTGTCCGGCATCAATGAACTGCACTTTCACGCCCGGCACCACCTGGAACCACTCACCGTAGTTCTTGCCCTGGAAAATCTCCATACACGCAACGGCATCGGCCTGGGTATAGAGCGGGCCATCGCACGCCATCATGGATTGCGCAAGGTGTTTGCAGTGGAATTCTTCGTCCTTCTCCTGAATGTATCCTCCGTCTTCCAGCATCACTGCGGCCAAATCTCTCGTGGCGTAGGTGCAGTGCACCGGTCCGCGATAGCCTTTCTTGTACAGAAGGGGAATGCGTCCCACGTGATCCATGTGTGCATGGCTCAGCACGAGGGCATCAATATCTTTGCTCGGATCAAACGCGAATGTCGCATTCTTCACCGATGATTCGACACGCTTTCCCTGAAACAGTCCGCAGTCCAGAAGAATACGGTATCCGTTTACTTGTAATTCGTGACAGGTTCCGGTGACTTCGAGCGCTGCTCCATGGGTGATGATCTTCATAAACGCATCATACAGATCGAATGGAATTGGGGAACGGAAAATATGTGGTATAGTATTCCTCCTCTTTTCTTTCCCTTCCATGTATGCCTGAAACAATGCCTGAAGAAGTACCTGTGAAAACATTCAATGAGCTTGTCCGGGAATTGAATGCGGCAATCGTGCAATTAACACCCGAGGATCTGGATGGCGACATTGGAAAAGGCATATTGGCATTCAAACAGCGCCACAAAGACCTGATGTTTACGGGAGCAAATCCTTTCGCAACTCAGGACGATCCTGAAGATGCATTAAGAGATGCATACAACCTGCTGCAGGCAAAAGTGACAGAGCTTACTGGCATCGTTGAAAGCAGAAAACCGGCAGTATCAACGGATCAGCCAAACGTATAATACGTTTAAATGCGGACGGCATCACTGAAATGTCTCCAAATTATCCCCGCAAAGCGCCTGAACACGATTGTTAAACCGGTGTGACAACGCAGTCGCATGTTCCGGATATTGCCAGAGCAATGCATCCCATTCTGCTGTCAGATCCGCCACATGATCTGCTGTCATCAGACGCGAACGGTTTCCTATTTCAGACATGGCCAGCACCGTTCGGGCCGCTTCAATTGCTTCCACTATGTGCTGCGCTTCTTGCGAAATTTTCAGCGGAATTTTTTCTGGAGGAACTGACGCTGTTGCCTGCGGCCTTGTTGTGAGTCGATTCAATACCGTACGCACTCTATTGATTGCTCCCCCTATTCTGCGAGACTGTTCAGGTGCCACAATACGGCCTGCTTCAGGTGAGGCGTTCCTCAATCCAGGCGGACTCCCTACGGCAGATAGTCCAAAGCGCATAAACGACTTTACGATAATCCTACTGATTGCAGAAGAGCAAGACGTTCATCATCGGTGAGTGGGCGCAGCTTCCCCGGTTTCAGATGCGGATCAGTGAGCGTCATAATGCGGACACGCGTGAGCACATCCACCGGTGATCCTACTTTCTGGGACATGCGGCGAATCTGACGGTAGCGGCCTTCCGTGAGTGTAATCAAAAATTTATTGGGTGCGAGGCGTGTAATCTGCGCGGGCTTCGTCTTCGTTCCATCGATCGTAATCCCCTCCTCAAGTTTTTTCAGTGCACCGTTTTTAATGTCATTGCCCACCGTCACTTCGTACTCTTTTTCATGATCGAACTTCGGGTGCGTGAGACGGTACGCGAGCACGCCGTCATTGGTAAGCAGCAGCAATCCCCCGCTGTCTTTATCGAGTCTCCCCACCGGCACAATCAATCCCTGCAGGTTCTTCGGGAGTAAATCTTTCACCGTCTGCTGACCATAGATAGTTGCATTGGTAGTCTCCACTCCCACAGGTTTATTTATCACGTAATAGAGCATTTCCGCGCGATCACTCA
>CAYRQG010000086.1:0-5408 GCA_964426345.1 uncultured Candidatus Peribacteria bacterium | reverse complement strand
ACTTGTACGTAGAGCTTGCGTAATAGAGTAAATGTTATTTTATAATAAAATATACGGATTTTTATTCAAAAGATGCATTTTAGTCCGAAAAACACAGTTCCCACGCGTCTCAAGAATGAGTACACTGCTGGCACTCCAAGGCGTGTAGCTCAGTCGGTAGAGCACAGGTCTCCAAAACCTGGGGTCGCAGGTTCGATCCCTGCCGCGCCTGCCATGAACCACTCGCTGTGGCTCGGGTACATGGCTATGCCATTCCATGAAAATCCTCAGTGTTGTTACCGGCATTCTCTGCGGTCTTGTCTGCGGTTGTGTGCTCTTTGTACCGGTGATGGGTTTTTGGGCAGGAGTGATGTGGATGTTTGTCTGGGGTGACACTGGATCAAAATCCGCACTCGTGAATACACTGTCCGGTGCCAGTTTCTATGTATTGGGAGCAGGTGTATTGCTTGTTCCTGCCATTTTTGGGGGATGCATGGGATATCAAAATACTGAAACTATCAGGAGATTTCTGTGGCCTCTTTTGATAGGAAGTATCATTGTTCTTGGGGTGATAACCACATGGGTTATTCAGCATCTGTAAAACCCGTATTGGAACTCTATAGCGGCCAAGAGCGTTTTTTGGTATACTGACTGGATGCCCGAAATAGAAATCCAGATCGACCGCCCGTACCTCACACTCGCTCTCATCGGCGTGATTGCTGCCGGTATTGTGTATGGAAACAGTGGCACACAGGCTCAGTCCCCTATGGGTGGAGACACCGAAGCAGAACAAACAAGCAATCCAGTCGTCATCGCCACAAATGCAGAGGCCGACATGGCACACATCCGCGATCAGCAGCAGGTGCTTTTACGTCGCGAACAAATTCTTCGCGGTCAGCTCGAGACATTGGATACAGCAATCGAACAGGGTATGCCCGTGGATCAGGATACGTATATTGAAACGCGCGATCAGCTCATCGAATTGTTAAAAGATAAAGCCGCAGGCGAACAAAAGATTGTCGAAGCCCTCCACGAATTCTGGGCAGCCGATGGATACGCATACGATGCCTCCAGAGCGTCTGCAGATGAAGAAGCGGTGGATCATTTCGTCTGGCCGGTCGAACCGCTCCTGGGTGTCTCTGCGCACTTCGATGACCCCTCTTACGAAAAGCACTTCGGTATGCCACACCACGCGATTGATATCCCGACCAATCAGGGAACAGTGGTGGGTGCCGCTGCCGATGGAGTGGTCACGAAAGTATCAGACCAGGGCATGGGATTCAGCTCACTCGTTATCAGTCATGGTGGCGGAATGGCGACCATGTACGGACATGTTTCCGGGTTCCTTGTACAGGAAGGCGATCGTGTACGTGCAGGAGATCCTGTGGCACTCAGTGGTGGAACACCGGGAACAAAGGGTGCGGGGCTGATGACTACCGGCGCACATTTGCATCTTGCGTTCTACAAAGACGGAGCAGTGGTGGATCCGGAGAATTATTTGCCTGCAGGGCAAATCGAGTAACGGAGTAACGGAATATCCGAATAATGGAAACAGGAAAAAAGAAAAGATTCCAATACCGTTACTCCGTTATTCCAATTCCCGTTATTCGTTTACTCAGGTTTCACCACAGCCCCAGCGGGCGTCGTTCCCATGTTGCGGTTCTGGAATTCAAAACACTTCTGCATAATGAGATGTGCGGCTTTTTCGTGAGAACGGATCATATGGATTTCAATCTGCCCCGGATGTTCAGCAGCAGTCTCCACATCCAGTGATCCATAGCGAAATAGGAAGCTGAACATACTGCTGTACGACGGCTTCACGTTCGTGATGGAAAAGTAATTCACCTGATTGATGCTGCGTCCGAAGAGATGCTGGTTATGAAAAATGAGACGGTAGTTGGTGAGGTAAATTACATCGTAGTTAAAATCGAGCCAGCCCTTCAGGAAAAATACAAACGCAAACAGCAGCAGTACAAAGCCGACCCCCATCCCTACAGGATTTCCATCGGCCAGAAGGAAAATTCCCAAACTGAAACTGATGGCGACCACAGGCGGAATACAGTGCAGCAGAAGAAACAGTGGATGCTTGGTGACCACATATTCCACATTCTCTCCTTCCACCAGCCCGACTGCTTTCTCCATTGCTTTCTCTTCATCTCCCGCTGCCCCTGCGCGCATTTTTCCAATCTTGAGCAGGCGCACAACACGCAGAATGCGAATATATTCCGTTCCAAAAATACCCGTATAGAAAGGCATGATGGAAATCAGATCGACCAGTCCGAAAAATGAAAAAATATAGCGCATGCGTTTCGGTGCTGCATAAATGCGCAGACAATATTCCACGGTAAACACAGCAACGATAAACGCCTCCATGCCATCAATGACATTGCTGAATGCAGGGTATGCCGGGAGAAACTTCACCGGAAGAATTGCGACGGACAGAAGAATCAGGAGCACCAGCACAAAGTTAAATGTCTGCCCTGCTTTCCCATGACCATCATGCAGCATTGCCCATAATTCCTTGCGGGTGCCGTGCCGTTTTGCGCGCTTGGTAATCTCCATACAGGTAAGTATAGGGAACGAATACCTTCACGATAAGGGGTAACATGCGTTAGAAAAGCAGTTTAGAGGCCAGAAGCAGTTGTCCGTGCGAATGTATCCGTCATTCCCGCTACGTAATCTTTCACTGCTTCCAGAAGGGTAGAGCCTGTCCGTTCCTGCAATTCCAGAATTTTATCGCTCGGGTGCGCGAAGAAATGTCTGCAGAGCTGATCCAGAATCTCCTGCCCGATCTTTGTTTGGTTCACGACCTGCGGATGTGTGTACATGTGATCCCACAGGAAGCGGCGGAGCTCGGTAATCGAATGACGCATCGCAGAGGAAAATGCGATAGGGTCGGTATCCAGGGGCTCCACCGTGGAGTGCTCCAGGAGGTTATGCACCATGATATGCTGGAGGGCACCGCGGATGTACGTGCCGCGCTCCTTCGTGCGTTCGTAGGCTTCTCGCGCGAGCGGAACTTCAATCAGTTCATCCAGCGAAAACAGGCCAGCAGTCAGGCCGTCATCGCAATCGTGGGCGTGGTAGGCAATTTCGTCGGCAATGTTGGTCAGTTTGGCTTCCAGAGAATGATGAATGGGGGTGGCGGTACCGGGCATAGTCATGGAGTGCTTCAGGAGTCCTTCAATCACTTCACGATTCAGGTTGAGCCCTGTGTACTGCGACGAATGCTTCTCCAGGAGGGTGACAATCCGGAAGCTCTGTTCGTTATGTTCAAAGCGACTGCCGTGTTCTTTCATCCACGCATCAATCACCTCTTCGCCCGCATGTCCGAACGGAGGGTGTCCAATATCGTGCGCGAGCGCGATGCACTCTGCGAGGTCTTCATTGAGCTGCATCATCCGTGCGACGTCTCTGCTGATTTGCGCCACCACCATGGTGTGCGTGAGTCGTGTGCGCACATGATCGCCCATTTCCCCTGCTGCAAAGACCTGTGTCTTTGCCTGGAGTCTCAAAAATGCATTGCTGTGAATAATGCGATCACGATCACGCTGAAAGGGAAAGCGCGTGTCATCTTCTGCTTCTGGAAAGACTCTACCCAGAATGCCGCCATGCGGGATTGCATGGGGAGAAAGGAGTGTATTAGCTGCCGCGATTCGGTCTGGAAGAGAGAACATGGTTTAGGTTATAGCTTATAGGTTATAGGTTATAGAGGCACGTAAAAAAGCCTATAACCTAAAACCTAACACCTAAAAGCTAGCATAATAAATCCCAGTAACCGTTGTGTCAGAGACGTCGCATCCCGGAAGCTCCAGGTGGGTGACCGCATCCCGAGGCCTCAACCAAGGGAGATTAAGCTACCCAATAATGCGATTAGAGAAGAAACGTCAATGCACTGACGAATTGCCGAGATGCCCGGATTTTATCACGTCAGGGGTGTCGGTCCAGAAAATTGTGCTGATTTCCCGCCGCTTTTCTTTCCGCCTATACTCGCTCCATATGCATCTGCCGTTTCTCCAGAAAGAATGGGCATGGTGGCTCACGGGCCTTACATTGCTCACGCTCGGAGTCTATGCCCTGGCCCTCAATAACCTCTTCATCCCTTTTGACGATAACACCCTGATTTACATGAATGCCGCAGTGGCGCAGCCTTCCTTTGCATCACTGATCCACGTCTTTACCTCGTACGATCCGGAGCTCTACATTCCGCTCACGTTCGTCACCTATCAAATCATCCACCTATTCGCCGGATTCAATCCTGCCGCGTATCACGCAGTCAGTTTGCTTCTGCATGTGCTGAATACGGGGCTGGTCATCTGGATTATCTGGCAGCTCACGGGGCGTCGCTCCATTGCTCTGATTGTCGGTGCACTCTTTGCATTGCATCCACTCCAATCCGAAACTGTTTTATGGGCAGCAGCGCTCAAAGATGTTCTTTCTGGAACATTCGCTCTGCTCTCACTCGGTTCGTACCTGCACTACAGATCAACATCAATAAGATCTTCTTTTTACTGGTGCATCATTTTTTTCGTCCTGGGTCTCCTCGCAAAAGTATCTATCGTACTGCTCCCGGTTTTGTTCCTGCTGATTGACTGGCAGTATCGCTCACTTACCAAAAAAGCAGTCACTGAAAAGTGGCCACTCTACCTCTTCGCCCTGCTATTCACAGTCATTGCAATTGCAGGGAAAACCGCTGTCATTGGCGGTGCGGGGCTCATGGCATCACTCCTGCTTCCATTCAAAGCAACAGCGTTTTATCTGCTGAAAATTCTCTGGCCCACAGATCTTTCCCTTCTCTATCCCGAACCTCTTCCGTTTAGTACCACACAGCCTGCTATTTTCATCTCCATTGTTGTGGTTATCGCACTTCTTATTGTTGCGTTCATCCTTCGCAATCGTTCCCGCCTGATTGCTGCCGGTATTCTCTGGTATCTCATTCTCCTCGTACCCAGCTTCAGCACGTTCTATAAAAATGAATTCCTCTATTTCGCATCCAACCGCTACGCGTATCTCCCATCGATCGGTATGTTTCTGATTGTGGCAGTCATCGCTGTCTCACTCTGGGATCACATCAAGGGACTCCGGATTCCACTCGCAGTTCTCGGCAGCGCGTCATTGATCGGCTGCGTGTTCATCGTGCATCAGCAAGTTGTCATCTGGCACGATCCGGCAACACTGTTTTCGAACGTCCTTCGCATCTATCCCGCTTCTGCCGTTGCCAATAATAACCTGGCATCCACCTATAAGAACGGTCCGGAAGCGCTTCCACTCCTGCAAAAAGCCGTGTCACTCGAACCCTCATTTATTCTCGGCTACCGCAACATCGCCACGTATTACCGCACGAACAATCAGCTGGATGCGATGAAGCAGACCTATGAATTGGCTGTTTCCAAGCTGCTACAAAAACCACAGACTACTACCGACGATCT
>CAYRQG010000085.1:2499-5444 GCA_964426345.1 uncultured Candidatus Peribacteria bacterium | reverse complement strand
CAGAGGTGGAGAAAACGGGTACAGAGAGCCAAAATTGACCGTTGCCAAATCGACAATGCGCACGTTCGGGAGTTTCTGGTTTTTGTACCGCTCCGGTAATTCCGACAGATGGTACTGGCCGTTTTTTACCCGTGACCATGTTTCGAGCGAGGGGGTTGCTGTTCCCATCACGAACTTCGCACCTGCAAAACGGCAGAGTGTTTCTGCCACCTCACGCGCGTGGTACCGCGGCGTCTGTTCGTTCTTGTATGTCCATTCATGCTCTTCATCCATAATCACAAGCCCCAGCTTCGGACACGGCGCAAAAAGCGCGGAGCGAGATCCAATAATCAACGCCGCTTCACCGCTGCGGATGCGCATCCATTCATTGCGGCGCGAAGCAGGTGTGAGTTTACTGTGGAGGATAGCAATGCGTTCACGATCAAACAGTGTCTCGAAGCGGCGGATGGTGTGTTCGGTGAGGAGAATTTCTGGAACGAGTAAGATCGATTGTTTTCCGGCTTTTGCCGCATCGGCAATCATCTGTGCGTAGACTTCCGTTTTTCCGCTTCCGGTAATGCCAAAGAGCAGAGATGGGCGCGTATCGCTCTTCATTTCCGTGTAGGCTTTTTGCTGCTGATCCGTTAACTCTGCCACCGCTCCTGCGAGTGTATATGTCGTTGGTAATGTTGTGTCTGCACTTTTGGATTCTATTTCAATACACCCAAGTTCCTGCAGCCGGTTGATGATGGCCGCCGATGCGCCTGTTTCTTTTTTGAGATCCGCCACACTCATCCAGTCTTTGCCACGCAGTGTATCGATCACCATCTGTTGTTTGGTCGTCAGTTTTTCCGGTTCTTTCACAAACCGAAAACCGATTGTCGGCTTTGGGATCAGTGACTTCCAGGGGGGAGAGGGGAGGAACGGCGTGAGGGCGGAACGCAGCGGACAGAAGTAATAGTCCGACATCCAGTGCATGGTTTTCAGGAGTGCAGCGCTAATTACCGGGTCTTTGCTGATTACTTCTTCTATCGGTTTGAGCGCAAAACCCTCTTCATCCAAAGGGCCGTCATCGGTCGAAAGGACAATTCCTTCCAGTGGTTTTTTCCGCACAGAGATACGAACTAACATCCCGGGTTCGACATGAAAATCACCCGTTTCGTACGTGAGGCCGTTATTGATGCCCGGAGAGCGGGAATTGACCAAAACCGTGCAGCGCATAATTGCAGTATACCCTCTCTGGCCCTGCGCGTGTTTTTTGCTAGAATGTTCGCGTTCGGGGCGTAGCTCAGTTGGCTAGAGTATCTGCTTTGGGAGCAGAGGGTCGCGAGTTCGAGTCCCGCCGCCCCGACCACGTAAATTAGTTGTTATCAATAACTAAAAAAGATAACGTTAATTTATGTCAGGTGAATT
Organism: uncultured Candidatus Peribacteria bacterium; assembly: GCA_964426345.1. GTDB lineage: Bacteria > Patescibacteriota > Gracilibacteria > Peribacterales > Peribacteraceae > CALREJ01. The sequence continues at coordinate 4,052 of CAYRQG010000085.1, read as the reverse complement.
ATTGACGGCAGTTCCGGTTATAACCGAATCACATAGTGCTTTTAAAGATTTTTTTTCGCCTGGCATTAGTGGTTTAGTTGGTGTGTTATTTGGTGCTCTGATAACAGGAATCTTTAACTATTTCGGGATTCGTTCAAATAATAGCATTCTACTTCAAATAAAAGAGAAGGAAATCGAATCGAATAAAAATCAATTACTGGCTCAATTAAACTTTGCTGAAGCGCTTAAAAAAATTGAGGATCAAAGCGCAAGAGATCGTCAAACTGCCACTGAATCACATCAGTATAAAATGAGAATTTTGGATGAAAAACTTAAAGCATTTTCTGATTTAAATGAATGCATGGATAAAATTTATCATGGAGGCTCAGCAGAAGAAAAAAGTGGTGCATGTAAGGATTTATATCTTTCTATTGCGAGAAGCCGTATTTTAGTGCCACGCTTAAATGAGGATTTTATTAACTTAAGAACTAATCTATCTAAAGTACGTCAATATTTTAGAGATGTAATTGATGGCAAAAAAGCATCTTCTCAGAAGGAATGTGATGAACTTATGAAATTAATAAAACCATTAATTAATAAGATTAGAGATGAAATTTTGAAAGAAATATAAATTACGAATCTTACTCCTGAATAAACCCCTTCACCTGACTCTCCCACAATCGCGCATAGATTCCTTTCTGTGCCACCAGTTCGTCATGTGTGCCATCTTCGACCACTTTTCCCTTATCCAGCACAATGATTCTATCCATCATTCGAAGAGTTGAGAGGCGATGAGCGATGGCAATCACCGTTTTTCCTTTCATCAATAATTGTAGTGCCTGCTGGATAGCCGTTTCACTTTCGCTATCAAGAGCGCTGGTCGCTTCATCCAATACGAGAATGGGTGCGTTTTTGAGGATCGCGCGGGCGATGGCAATGCGCTGACGCTGTCCGCCACTCAGTTTTACGCCACGTTCACCCACGAGCGTCTCGTAGCCTTTGGGGGTGGCCATAATAAACGTATCGGCTTGTGCGAGCTTTGCAGCTTCAAGCACGTCCTCATCAGTTGCGCTCAATCGTCCGTAGCGGATATTTTCGCGGATGGTTCGGTGGAAGAGCGAGGTATCCTGCGGCACGATGGCAATCTGATGCCGCAGACTTTTCTGTGTGATGGTTTCAATATTCTGTTCATCAATCAGGACAGCACCACTCTGAATCTCATACTGTCGGAGGAGAATGGAAGTGAGCGATGTTTTTCCGGCACCGCTGTGTCCCACGAGTCCCACTTTCTGTCCGGGTTCAATCAGAAGTGAAAAATCATCAAACACCTGTTGTTTGTCGTAGGAAAAATCGACGTTGCGAAATTCCACTTTTCCCTGCTGTACCGAGAGCGTGTCGGCATGTGTATCATCGACAATCTCATGCGGCAGCAATAATTCAGCCAATCCTTCGGTTGCCTGACTGTAGTTATCACTGAATCGGTTGAGCTGCGTGCTGATGTTAAAAATCTGACGGATCAGCTGAATCATGAGTCCCACAATCATCACGACGTCTCCGACCGTAATGAGTTTCAG
>CAYRQG010000085.1:1157-2489 GCA_964426345.1 uncultured Candidatus Peribacteria bacterium | reverse complement strand
GAGATAGACCGCGTACCAGAGGGTGATGCCAATCAGACATGTCTGCAGAATATTGCCTGTGACCAAAATCCATTCCGAAAAAAACCAGTTCCGGATACCCGAGGTCGCAAAGTTATTGATGCGCGACTGCAGGTGTTCGATTTCAAATTCCTGATGCGCATTCTGATGCACCGATGCAATATTGCTCGCGCTATCGACCATCGTGCCTCGCATAATGGAAATATCTTCGGCAAAACGTCTTCCGTATTTTCTCTTTCGCAGTGCCAGATACACATTGATGACAAGGCAGAGAAGCACCCATGTTGTAATGATGACAGCAAAGATGCCATTTGCTCTTGCCGTTGCCACAATCGTGACACAGAGCATGATGAAGAGCGGTAGAAACTGCCACAGAATATCCTGTAAAATTGCATGCACTCCGTCGGCAACGTTCGCAATTTTATTGGTGAGTGCGCCTGCAAAACGGTTATTGAAATAATTCGCACTGTGATGTGTGAGATACGAAAACAGTGTCCGGTACGCATATGCTCTGCTGTAGGTCATCCAGCGCATCCCGAAAAATCCGCTTGTCCGCCAGATGAAACCCGAAATACCGAACGTGACGGTGTAGAGAATCGCCCAGTACCTCACATCGCTCATGGCACTTACAGTGACTGCATCGATCAGATTTTTCAGGATGATATTCACCGCGCCATCCAGAATGCTGCCGCAGATAACCGCAATGAGTGCGCCCACTGCAAAGTACCAGTATGGCTTTGTGATAGAGGCTGCAAAAGCCAATGGGGTACGAGGCAGTGTCCGGTTCATACGTGTTTACAAAAACTTGAAGCTGTCGATCATGGTTTCAAAAATGTCTTCCAGTGGACGCTTATCAAATGCGGTCGTGTGTCCCTCATAACAGTCGGGTCCGAGGTTACAGCTGTGCATATAGAGGGCGACAATGTAGCACTTGTTGTTGTGCATGGTGGTATAGGTCCGACCCTGATACAGGTTTCCTGCACCTGCGCCGCCCCATGTGTTATTGGTAAAGACGTTTCCGTTGATGTTTTCATTACTGGAAGGAGTGGAGAGCGTGGGACAGGTGGGCTGTACGGCGATCGAGACCTTTGCTTCATCTAATGTGTTTCCATCGCGATACCGTTCCGGGAAATCGAAGGAAATGCCGCTTGCCTGAAAATCGTCGGTCACCAGGGTATCGCTCTTCTGAATAATAAAATCGGCAGGGTAACTGATGCTGTACCCCGACCCGGTATTTTCAAAGACTCTCCATTCCAGTGTCATGCCGCTGCCATCTTCCACCGATACACTCGACGAAGTCGAGGAAATGTTTTC
>CAYRQG010000085.1:0-1147 GCA_964426345.1 uncultured Candidatus Peribacteria bacterium | reverse complement strand
TCCATAGAACTCGATGATGTTGCCGTGTTATCGATGGGTGTTGTAGCAGTACAGCCAATCAGCAGGGCCAGAGTGGACAGGGAAAGGGTGAGAGAGAGGTTTTTCATACAATTGAGGCAGAAAGGAAAGCGCAGAATAGCACATTCTCTAGAGTGTGTGACAGTTTTTGCCCTATTTTCTGACATAAAAAATGGGTGGCAATGCCACCCATTTTCTCTCTCTTCTTTCGAAGAATTTATTTCTTGGCGCTGAAGCCGACACCCAGACACACAACAGCGATTGCGGCGTGCAGGTAGTTATCAGCCTGGTTCACTACGAAGAGTCCGAGGACATCGGTGCCGCTCATGAAACCAAGGATGGTGACGAGTGCGTAGACGATACCGAAGACAATGAGGTACAGGCGAGCATAGGACTCGCTGGACGATACTGCGATCAGAGCCACAATACCGCTCAGGATGTGGATAGCGTTGTGGATTGTATCAACCTGGAAGAGACCGAGGATCGGGTTGTTTACAAATCCGAGAATACCGACAAGAAGGAGAACGATTCCGAGAATCCATGTAATAGATTTGACCATGCTGGACATAAGGAAGGGTGGAAAGTAAGTAAATGAAACTTCCTGACTATACCAAATCTCAGTTCCAATGTGAACGGAATTGCCGATTCAGCAACAGAATCTTTTCGAATTCTCGTTTTCTGCAAATGCAGATTTTTTTCTTCATCGTGTGTGATGTCCGGTATACTGCTTCTTCACCCTATGGCCCAAAGCTCTGCACCCATCGCGTACCGGCTTCGCCCCAAACAGTTATCCCAGTACATGGGACAGCTGCATGTCGTTGGGGAGGGGACTGCTTTGCGTCAGGCAATTGAGCATGATGCACTTTCATCTGTGATTTTGTCCGGGCCTCCCGGGACAGGAAAAACAACCCTCGCACGCATTATTGCCGAAACGACCGAGGCGCAGTTTGTGCAGGTGAATGCGGTCATGAGTGGTATCAAAGAACTCAAGGATATCTGCACTGAAGCCGAGCGCATGTACATGACCTTCAAGCAGCGGACGGTGCTCTTTATAGATGAAATCCATCGCTTCAACAAAGCGCAACAGGATGCACTCCTTCCGTATGTCGAAAAAGGTATCGCAACGCTA
>CAYRQG010000084.1:3009-5506 GCA_964426345.1 uncultured Candidatus Peribacteria bacterium | reverse complement strand
CTCTCCTCGACGAAATTGATCCCCGTATGCTCTTCATTGTTCCCGCCGCCGATGGCAGCCTCCACCCCGATGTCCTGAAAGCCTGTGGTGCAGCCGGCAAAGAGCAGGTGAAGGAGTTCAAGCTCAAGGGTGCATTCGGAGTCGAAGGCCGCGAAGTCGTGGTATTTGGAGCTTGATAGCGAATTATGAATGATGAGTAATGAATTATGGATCGACGCATGATTCATAATTCCTTATTCTTAAATCACAGTTATATGGCCATGTAGTTCAATGGATAGAACAACCCCGTCCTAAGGGGTAGATATAGGTTCAATTCCTGTCATGGCTACCATTCCGCTCTTATTTATAGCCAAATTATTAGGATTAAATTATGAATGACAATGAATTAGAATTAGGCGATATCAAAGATCCAACGCAAAGATTTTTTGCAAAGCATTTATTGGAGATTAGAAGTGAATTTAAAAAATCAGTTGAGCCACTCTATAAGTTATTTAATGAGCAAATTACAAATTTTGATCGTGCACATGATGATGCTTTAAAATTGATAGCAACTCTTTCATTTGGAATTGCAGGAACTTGGCTGCCCTTATTGCAAATCGGTCAATCAAAAACAGTTGTAGGTAAAGCTGATATATTGGGAATTATTTTGCTTTGCATATCTGGCCTCATATCTATTGCTTGGGTTGTAATAAAAAGTACAGGTTTCGTTGCAGAAGGCTTCTCAAAGAGTAGACAGGTTAAAGAAATAGAAATAGAAGCACTTTCAATCCCTGAAATGAAAAAACCTATGACAAATGAGGCCGAATTAGAAAGCTGGGGAAGGGCATTTTTACCTTATGAGAAGAAACTCAGAGAAATTACAAATCGCAATAATAGCCAATGGATGCCCTATCTTTATTATTTTTGTGGGTGCGCATCTTTAGTAATAATGTTTATAGGAATTCTTGTGCTTGCATCTAGCTTCTATAGCAAAGTGAATAATCAGGATAAGACTCATAAATGGGAAGGGCATAGTGAACATGCTCGTACTTTTTCAAGATGAAAAATAATCTAAAATAAGATAAAAATTCGGATTACCAATCTATTTTTCATGTCCGACATCTACGCCTTCCTCGACGCGCACCACATCGCCTACGATCGTCACGATCATGTAGCAGTCTTCACGTGCGAGGAATCGGACAAGTTGCCGCCGCTCCCCGGCGCTCCTACAAAGAATTTATTTCTGAGAGATGAAAAAGGTGCCCGCTATTTTCTGGTGACGGTTGGGCACGAGAAACGTGTGGATCTGAAAGCACTTGGAAGCATGCTGGATGCCAAAGGTCTCACATTCGGATCACCCGAAAAAATGATGGAATACCTGGGCGTGGAACCCGGGTCGGTCACGATTCTTGGGTTAATCCACGACACAAACGGCGCGATGAACGTCATCATTGATCAACCGATTTGGGACGCCGATGCCATGCAGTGTCACCCTCTGGTGAATACGGGGACATTGGTTATTTCGCATGCAGGCATGGAAGATTTTCTGAAAGCGACCAATCACGCAGCTCGCGCAATTGAAGTTCCCGCCCGCGATTAAAACGTATGGCTGCTCTCTCGTTTTCCGCTACCATCCAGATTCACGGCATCAATCCCTACATCTACGTTAGCGCCGCACGCGCAAAGCGCATCAAAGCCGATTGGAAAAAGCCATTACCGGTCATTGTCCGCATCGATGGCAAACCCGATGAAGGATGGCACATCAACATGATGCCGATGGGCGAAGGTGATTTTTATTTGTATCTCCACGGTGATGTCCGCAAAGCTGCCGGGAAAGACACCGGTGACAAGGTGAAAGTCGAAGTGGAATTCGATACATCCTACAAAAGCGGACCTACTCACTTGATGCCCGCTGCGTTGCGTGATGCTCTGAAGAAGAATGCAAAAGCACAGACAGTGTGGGATGCCCTGATCCCCAGCCGTCAGAAAGAGATTCTGCGGTATCTGGCGGCGCTCAAATCAGAGGAAGCGGTTCAGAGGAATATCGAAAAGGTACTACATGTACTGTCCGGGAAAGGTGGCAGATTTATGGCGCGGGATTGGTGAGAAAGCAGTTGTCCTACTTCCGCAGTCTCCTGAACGCCCACACGTGTCCTGCAGCCATGATCAGTACCAGTGCCACAATGACGGGGAAGGACCAGTGCAGAATGACTTCCATCGGCTCGGGGATACCCATGATGCCTTTTGTCATGAAGAACGGCAGGCCGATGACAAAAACGAGGATGGAAAAAATCTGAAAAACAGCAAGCAGTCTCCGCACAATGGTGCTCCGCAGTGAATCTTTGTACGTGGCATCATCCACAAAAAACGCGAGCAGGATCAGCGTCGACATGGTGGTGGAGGTGAGGCAGAACGGACACACGCCACCCAATTCCAGAATACTTGCTAGATACAAGCGGTAACTGAAGACAAGGCCAAGGGCGAGGAGTGAAAGCACAGCCATGCGCGCCTGCCTGCT